>JARGFU010000011.1 GCA_029210625.1 Deltaproteobacteria bacterium
CGCGGCGGCCGGGTTGGCGATCAGCGCCGCCAGCTCGGCCTCGGCGGCGGCCTCGGCAGCGGCCCGCTCGGGATCGACCTCGACCTCCTGCTCCTCGATGGCGCGCCGGACCACGAAGGTGTGCTCGCACTTCGTGCACCGGACCCGCACCCCCTTGGGGCTGATCTTGTCGTCGGCGAGCTTGAAGCGCGCCTTGCACTTGTCACACTGAATGATCATGGGGCCTTAGCCGGTGGCCGGAGCGAGTCATTATCCTCGTCACCCCTGGCGCCGATCAAGAACCCCCCGCTCCGGCCCCCCAGAAGCGGCCCGGGCCATTGGCTCTGGCGCATCGCGTCGTAAGTGGCTATGAAGGCGCGGTGAGCAGCAGCAAGGAAAAGAATGGGGCTGGGGCCAGGGACAAGGGCGAGTCCACCGGTTCGGTGAAGATCATCAAGCGGTACACGAACCGGAAGCTCTACGACACCGTGGAGAGCCGCTACGTGACCCTCGAGGAGATCGCCGAGATGATCCGCGCCGGCGGTGACGTCCGGATCATCGACAACCGCACGAAGGAAGACCTGACCAGCGTGACGCTGGCGCAGATCATCTTCGAGCAGGAGAAGAAGAAGGCCCGGATGCCCCTCGACATGCTCAAGGGCATGGTCCGCAGCGGCGGCGACACCCTCCAGGGCTTCATCTCCCGCGAGATCCAGCCCCGGGTCGACGCCATCCGCGAGGAGGCCGAGCACCGCATCCCCCGGCTCTTCCGCAAGGGCCACGAGGGGCAGGATCCCAAGGCCATGGCCGAGGAGATGCTCTCCCAGCTGAAGGCCAACGTCGAGGAGTGGCAGGCCTGGATCGATGGCCGGGTGCACGACGCCACCTCGGCCGTGAACCTGCCGGCCCTCCAGGCCGAGCTCGAGCGGCTGCGCACCCGGGTCGAGGAGATGCGGCTGAAGGTCGTGGCCGGCCGGGGCGAGGCCGACAAGGGCGGCAAGGGCGAAGAGACCGCCAAGAAGGGCGAGTAGCCCCTCCCCCTTCAGGCCACGACGGTCCGCGCGATCGCGTCGAGCATCTGGGCGCCCCGCGACCAGGGGGCGTACTCCCAGATCGTCTGCCCGTGGCTCTGGGCCTCGTCGATCTGCACGTTGAAGCCGAGGGTCGGCGTGACCTGCCCGTCGAAGTAGTCCGCGAGCTTGGCCATCACCTCCTCGGCCAGCCGGGTGCGGCGGTAGAGGGTCGGCACCACGTGGGTGACCCGCAGGTCCTCGTGCCCGTGCTCCTGGCGCAGCGACTCCACCGTCTGCACGACCTCGGCGCAGCCGTCGAGGGCGAGGTAGGTCACCGAGACCGGCACCACGATCTCGTTGGCGGCGAGCATCACGTTGCGGGTGAGCAGGCCCATCGAGGGCGGCGCGTCGAAGACGACGAAGGCGTAGCCCCGGGCGGCCTCGGCGGCCTCGATCACCCTGCGCAGGCGCTCGTAGCGGTCGTCCTGCATCCCCATCCGCTCGGGGAGATCGGCGAGGTCCTTGTTCCCGGGGAGGAGATCGAGCCCCTCCACCCCGGAGGTCACGAGGACCTCGTCCAGGGAGAGGCTCTCGTCCAGGAGGAGATCCCCCACGTTGTGGGAGAGCTCCCGGACGTCGATGCCGAGGGTCTTCCCGGCGTGGCCCTGCATGTCCACGTCCACCAGGAGGGTGCGGTGCCCGTGGTTGGCGAGCCAGGCCGCGGTGTGGACCGCGAGGGTCGTCTTGCAGGTCCCGCCCTTCTCGTTCACGAACGCCAGCCGCCGGGCCATCGCCTCTCCCTTCGTCGCCGTGGGGGAGTCCACCCGGGCGATCACCGCCGCCATGCTACGGCCTGGCCCGGTGGGGTCAAGGGCGGATTGACCCCGATGGAAGCTCTCCGTTACGACATACCGATGCCCTCGCTCTTCGAGCGACGACTCCTGGTCGTCACCGGAAAAGGCGGTGTGGGGAAGTCCACCCTCTCCGCCGCGCTGGCCTCTGCCGCGCACGCGCAGGGCAAGCGAGTGCTGGTCTGCGAGGTCGGGATGACCCGGCGCCTGCCGCCGCTCCTCGGCGCGCCGACGGGTGGCACGGATCGGGACGCGATGCTCGAGGTGCGGCCCGGCCTCTTCACCCAGGCCATCCGCCCCGAGCCGGCGATGCGCGAGTACGCGCTGATGAAGCTCAAGTTCCAGACCATCTACCGGGCGGTCTTCGAGAACCGCCTGGTGCGCGCCTTCCTGCGAATGATCCCCTCGCTGGCCGAGACCGTCGTGCTCGGCAAGGTCTGGTTCGAGGTGCAGGCGCGGGAGGGCTCGGGCTGGCGCTGGGATCTGGTCATCCTCGACGCGCCCGCCACCGGCCACGGCATCTCGCTCCTGCGCGTGCCGCAGACCCTGCTGGAGACGCTGCCCCCGGGCGCCATGCGGGACGACGCCGAGCAGATGCACGCGACGCTCACCGACCCGAAGACGACCTCCCTGCAGATCGTCACCCTCCCCGAGGAGACGCCGGTGGTGGAGGCGATCGAGCTCTTCGGCCAGGTCCGCGACGATCTCCAGATCCCGGTGGGCCAGATCTTCCTCAACAGCTTCCACGAGCAGCGCTTCGACGAGGCCGCCACCGCGCGCTTCGAGGAGGCCCTCGCCGCCGCCGGCCGGAAGATCAGCCCCGCCGCCGCCATCGCCGCGGTGAGCCTGCACCAGATCCGCCGGGCCGAGCGCTCGGCGCAGCTGCGGCAGCGCCTCGAGGTCCAGCTCCCCGGGGTGCCCGTCCACCTCCTCCCCTACCTCGCCCTGCCGACCTGGGGTCCCGAGGCCATCGAGCTCCTGGCCCGCGAGATCCGGCCGGAGCGGGTGCGTGAGTATCCGGAGGTGCCGACCCCATGAGCGATCGCCTCGGCCCGGCCATCGAGGGGCGCTCGGTGGTCGTCTGCGTCGGCTCCGGGGGCGTGGGCAAGACCACCGTCGCCGCCAGCATCGCCCTGCGCGCGGCGCAGGAGGGGAAGCGCGCGCTGGTGGTGACCATCGATCCGGCGCGGCGCCTGGCGAGCAGCATGGGGGTCAGCGCCCTGGGCAACGTCGGGACCCGGATCAGCGCCGAGCGGCTGGCCGTCTCCGGGGTGGAGGCCAGCGGGGAGCTCGAGGCCCTGATGCTGGACGTGAAGCGCACCTGCGACGAGCTGATCCTGCGCCACGCCCCCAGCCGCGATCAGGCCGACGACATCCTTCACAACCGCTTCTACCAGACCGCCTCCACCGTCCTCGCCGGCTCCCAGGAGTACATGGGGATGGAGAAGCTCTACGAGCTGCACTCCTCCGGTGCGTACGACCTCATCGTCCTGGACACGCCGCCCACCACCAACGCCCTGGAGTTCCTCGAGGCCCCCAACCGCCTCCTCGACGCCTTCGGCAACGACGCCCTGAAGTGGATCGCCACCCCGGCGGTCGCCGCGGGCCGGATCGGGATGCAGGCGATGGGGCTGGGGAGCGGCTACCTCGTGAGGCAACTTTCCAAGCTCACCGGTGTCGAGACCCTGCAGGCCCTGGCGGAGTTCCTGCTCTCGATGCGTGGCATGTACGACGGCTTCAAGGATCGCGCGGCCGAAGTGAAGGCCCTCCTCTCCTCGGAGCAGGCGGCCTTCGTGCTGGTGACCTCGCCCAAGCTGATGGTCCTCGACGAGGCCCGCTACTTCTATGGCGTGCTCCACCAGAACGACATCCACGTCCCGGCGATCGTGGTGAACCGGGTGGAGCCCGACTGGACCGGCGCCGCCGGCCTCGACACCTCCGCCGAGGGCTTCTCCGACGCCTCCCTCACCACCCTCTTCGGGGCGCAGTGCGTGGCGCCGATCCGGAAGACCCTCGAGGAGCAGCAGCTGCGCGCCCGCGCCGACGCCGAGCAGGCCCGGGGCCTCTTCGCCGACCTCGAGCAGGACGTCGCCCGGGTGCTGGTCCCCACCCTCCTCGACGACATCCACGACCTCGCCGGCCTGGCCTCCCTGGCCACCTACCTCTTCGACCTCGAGCGGCCCCTCCCGGCCCAGGCCCTCCCGGTCCTGGAAGAGCGCTCATGAGCCTCGCCCGCGCCGCGCTCCTGGCCTCCCTGGGCCTCGCGGCCGGCTGCGCGACGACGACCACCACCGGGCAGGCGCGAGAGCTCGAGCTGCCGGCCGTCGAGGTCCGCGCCGGCTCCCCCGAGCGGGTGGCTCTGGCCGCCCTCAACGTGGAGGAGCTCTTCCAGGTGGGCATGGCCGCCCACACCCGCGGCGACTACGAGCGCGCCGCCATGGCCTTCGAGTCGGTGATCGCCGGGCACCCCGACTCCCCCCGGGTCGCCGACGCGCACTTCAACGCGGGCCTCTCCTGGGAGCGGATGGGCGAGAGCCTCAGGGCGGTCGATCACTTCCTCCTCCTCCTCGGCCACCAGGACGGCAGCGCCTGGGAGGGGGCGGCCCTGCGGGCCTCGGACAACCTCTACCACCTCGAGGCCTACGCCGACGCGGCGGCCCTCCTCCACGAGCTGGCCGAGCGCAGCCGCCACGATCCCGACCTGCGCATCGAGGCCCTGGTGAAGGAGGGCGTCTGCCTCCTGGAGATGGGGCGAGACGTCGACGCCGAGAGCCGCCTGCGCCAGGCCCTCGGCCGCTACCACCTCGAGCGCCGGGAGGACGAGGACAGCCTCGACACCCTCTACCCCGCCCAGGGGCAGTTCTTCCTCGGCGAGGTCTACCGCCTGCGCTTCGAGTCGGGAGAGCTCGACGCCGCCCAGAGCCTCGAGGGGCTCGAGGCCGACCTCACCGCCAAGGGCGCCCTGCTCCTCTCGGCGCAGGGGCACTACCTGCGGGCGATCCGCATGGGCGAGGCGAAGTGGGCGGCCGCCGCCGGCTACGAGCTCGGCCGCCTCTACGAGATCTTCCACCGGCAGATCACCCGGGCGCGCCTCCCCCTGGAGCTGAAGGATCCGGCCGAGCGCCTGGCCTACCAGCAGGTGCTGCAGGCCGAGGTGAGGGCGCTGCTGGAGAAGGCCCTCTCGGCCTACGAGCGCACCCTCGCCACCGCCGAGCGCATCGGCGTGCAGGGTCGCTGGCGGGAGCGGATCGAGGCGGGGCTGGACCGGGTGCGCTCGCTCCTGCTGGAGGAGACCCTCGCCCCCGAGCCCGAGCCCGAGCCGCCGACCGGGACCGTGCCCACCGAGGGCGAGGGCGAGGGTGATGTCCCGGCGGCCTGAAGCACGGCGCCGCGCGCGGCCCGCCCGGCTCCTCTTCCTCCTCGTCGCCGCGCTCCTCCTCCTGCCTCCCCTGGCCGGCGCGCAGGCGAGCGGCCCGGGCTGGCATCCGGATCCGGTGGCGGCCACCGACTACTTCACGGCCGCCGAGGTCGCCGCCTGGAGGGACCACGCCCGCTCCCTGCGCCTGATCTCCCTGGCGCGCACGACCCTCTCCCTCGGCTTCCTCCTCGCCCTCCTCTTCTCCCCTCTGGGCGCCTGGCTCTGGCGAGTGGGTGAGCGCGTCGCCGGCGCCCTGGCCGCCACCGCGGCCGGGCGGGCGGGCGTCTCCCGCCGCCTCGCGGCCCTGGCGGCGCGGGTCTTCGGCCCGGACTGGGGCGCCTCCCTCGCCTACGCCTACGCCTTCCTCTTCCTGCAGCTGCTCCTCTTCCTGCCCCTGCGGATCACCGCCGAGCTGCTGCGCAAGGCCGAGGGGCTCTCGACCTACACCCCCGGCGCCTGGGTCTGGGATCTCGTGAAGGCCGAGCTGCTCTCCGCGCTGGTCTTCGCCTTCCTGATCTTCGGGCTCTTCGGGCTCATCCGCCGGGTGCCCCGCTACTGGTGGCTGCTCCTGGGCCTGCCCACCGGCCTGCTCCTCTTCGGCTACGGGGTGGTCGCCCCCTACCGGGCGCGGGTCTTCAGCGAGTTCTCTCCCCTCGAGGACGCCCGCCTCGCCCGGCGCCTGGAGGCGATGGCCCGGGCCGAGGGCCTGGAGCTCACCGCCATCAAGGTCATCGACGCCAGCCGGACCACCCGGGCCCTGAACGCCTACATCACCGGGGTGGGCCCGAGCCGCGAGCTGGTCCTCTTCGACACCCTGCTCGCGGCGATGACGCCGGAGGAGGTGATGGCGGTCGTCGCCCACGAGCTGGGCCACCACCGGCGGCGCGACGTGCTGCTGCGCTACGGCCTCTCGGCGGGCTTCATCGTCCTGGGCCTGGCCGTGCTGGCGCCCCTCCTGCGCCGGGGCAGCGACCGCTTCGGCCTCCCCGGCCCCGGAGACGTGCGCAACCTCCCCTGGCTGCTCCTCCTCTACGCCCTCTTCAACCTGGCGGTGCGGCCGGCGAGCAACGCCTACGGGAGGCACGAAGAGCAGCTCGCGGACCTCGCGGCGCTCGAGATCCACGGCGACGCGGAGGCCACCGTGGGGATGATGGTGAAGCTCGCCCGGGAGAACCACGCCGACGTGGATCCCCCGGGCTGGGCCGTCTTCTGGTTCGCCTCCCACCCGCCCCTGCTGGAGCGGATCGGGGTCGCCCTGCGGGCCGGGCGGGAGGGGTGGTTTCCCCTTCAGGCCGAGGCGGGCGGCAGGCCGTCGGCCGCGAGCGCCGCCGACGCCCCCTGACGGGCCGCGCCCCGCAGGCGCTCGAGGAGCACCTCGGCCCGGGAGCGGTAGCTCGCCCCCGGGGGCGCGAGGTCGAGGGCCCGCTCGAGGTCGATGACGCCCTCCCCCACCGCGTCCCGCAGCAGGCGCAGCTCTCCGCGCCGGGCGAGCACCCAGGGGTTGCGGGCCTTCAGCCCCAGGCAGAGGTCGTAGTGCGCCTCCGCCTCCTCCCGCCGCTCCTCCCGCTCGGCGATGGCCCCGAGGATCTGGTGGGGATAGGGATCGAGGGGGTTCAGCGCGCACATCCCCTCGAAGAGCACGCGGGCGTCGTGGAGCCGGCCGCGGCGGAAGAGCTCGTGGCCCAGATCGGCCAGGCGCCGCGCCTCGCGCTCGCCGAGGCCCTCGAGCTGGGCGAAGGTGAGCTCGCCCCGGACGAAGCGGCGCAGCAGGCCCTTCTCGTCGGCGTCGAAGGCGGGCGACGCGAGAGGGCGCAGGCGGGTGGTCTTGGTCTCCATGGTGACCTCAGCGGATGTTGGCGATGGTCTGCATCGCCGACTGGTGGCTCATGCCCAGGATGTTCGAGAGCAGCGACTGCATCTGGCTGCGCCGCTGCATCAGGATCTGCAGCTCGGAGGAGAGGCGGCTGATGTCCGCCGCGCTCGCCTCACCGCCCTTCGCCGGCTTGCCCTTCGCGCCCGACTCCGAGCGCTCCTTGGCCGCCTGCTTGTCGTGGAGGGCGTCCATCTTGCCCTCGATCTCGCCGTCGAGCCCGCCGAGGAGCTCGCCGAAGATCAGGGCGATCTTGTCCTCGAGGGAGAGGGAGGGATCGTTCAGGATGGCCCCGAGCTTCGCCGCGAGGCTCTCGCGCGCCCCGGAGGCCGCACCGGTGGGCTCGCTCCAGCCGGTGCGCACCTCGACCTCCACGTCGACCTCCACGCCGCCGCGGGGCTGCACCGTGACGTCGACGTCGACGGCCGGCATCCGGTCGAAGCGGGACTCGAGCTCCGCCGCGGCCTCCCGGGCGGCGCTCTCCGCCACCCGGGCCGTCTCGCTGAAGGGCGAGGGCTCGCCCTGCCGGACGGTGACCTCCACCTCGACCTCGGCCTGCGCCTCCTCGTAGGTGGGGCAGGCCTCGGCGGGGTGGTTGGCCTGCTGCTGCAGGTCGTCGATGAGCTGCATCCCCTCCTCGATGGCCCCGATGTAGTTGCCGGTGGCCATGTTCACGACCAGCCCGGCGGCGTCGCCGAGGACCTCGCTGCCGGTCAGCCCGGTCACCAGATCGTCCACGGCCCGGCCCACGAAGTTCACCACACCCATCACGTCGGTCATCTCGCTCTCCTCTCCCCCTCGGGGATCTCTGGTTGGTTGGATGCCGGGTCCGGAGTGCGGACTGCGTGCCAGCCGGCGGATCCCCCGGATCCCGGGGGCTTCGCCGCCAGGCCCGCGGGGGCCCGGGCCGACCCCCGGCCACCGGTCCAGGGACCGGACCACGGAATTCACCCGCTCCCCCACTTGGTTTAGGGTCTCGCAGCCCATGCGCGCCCTCGGCCTCGACATCGGAGAGAAGACCATCGGCGTGGCGGTGACCGACGAGCTCGGCATCACCGCCCACGGCGTGACGGTCATCCGCCGCAAGGGCGGGCTCCACGACCTTGAGGCCCTGGCCCGGGTGGCCCGGGAGACCGGGGCCGACCGGCTGGTCTACGGCTACCCCCTCCAGGAGGACGGGCAGGAGGGGCCGAGCGCCCGCCGCGCCCGGATCTTCGCCGAGAAGGCCGGCGCCCACCTGGGCCTGCCCATCGAGCCCCACGACGAGAGCCACTCCACGGTCGCCGCGGAGGCGGCCCTCCTGGAGGCGGACGTCTCGCGCAAGAAGCGAAAGCAGGTCATCGATCAGGTGGCCGCGGTGGTGATCCTGCGCGACTGGCTGGCCTGTCGCGAGGCGACCCGTCCCGAGGAGGACGAAACGTGAAGAAGATCCTGCGCCTCTTTCTCGTGCTGACCTTCCTGGCGGGGCTGGCCGCGGCCTACGGCTCCTGGACGGTGATGACCTTCGTCGACGGCGAGGTCACGCCCCCCGGCGGGCGGGCCGAGCTCACCATCGCCCCGGGCAGCTCCCTGCGGACGATCGCCAAGGACCTCGACGCCGCCGGCGTGATCGAGGACACCCGGATGCCCGGCGTCGGCTCGGTCTTCCACCTCTGGGCCCACCGCCTCGAGCGGGCCGGCCCGAAGGTGAAGGCCGGCGAGTACCTCTTCGAGGGGCCCGCCTCCCCCCGGAAGGTCCTGGAGATCATCACCAAGGGGCAGGTGCGCACCTACCAGGTGACCATCCCCGAGGGCCTGCGCCTCGACGAGATCATGCCCCTCTTCGAGGCCGCGGGCCTCGGCAAGGCCGACGCGCTGCTGGCCGTCGCCCGGGACCGCGACTTCGTGCGCTCCCTCGGCATCCCGGCCGACGACCTCGAGGGCTACGTCTACCCGGAGACCTACACCTTCGCGAAGGGCGTCTCGGCGAAGAAGATCCTCGCCCGCACGGTCGAGCGCTTCGACGCCGCCTACGAGCGGGCCGCCGCCGGGGCCAACCCGCCGGTGAAGCTCGACCGGCACGAGATGGTCACCCTGGCCTCGATCGTCGAGAAGGAGACCGGCGCCCCCGAGGAGCGCCCCCGGATCGCCTGCGTCTTCTACAACCGCCTGCAGCAGGACTGGAAGCTGCAGACCGATCCCACCGTGATCTACGCCAAGATCCTCTGGAGCGGCGGCACCTGGGACGGCAACCTCTCCCGCGCCGACCTCGAGCGCGACCACCCCTACAGCACCTACGCCCGCAAGGGGCTGCCCCCGGGGCCCATCGCCTCGCCGGGCGGGAAGGCCCTCGAGGCGGTGATGAACCCGATGAAGTGCAAGGACATGTTCTTCGTCGCGAAGGGCGGCGGCCTCCACGAGTTCTGCGTGGACTACGCCTGCCACCTCAAGGCCATCGACCGCTACCAGAAGCTGGGCAAGTGAGCGCCGGCGGGGCGATCGAGGTTCGCGGCCTCGGCAAGACCTTCACCCGCCGCCGCCCGCTGATCCGCGCCCTGCGAGCGCCCCTGGCCCGGGACCGCCTCGCCGCCCTGAAGGGGCTCGATCTGCGGGTCGGGCCCGGAGAGGTCTGCGGGATCATCGGGCCCAACGGCGCGGGCAAGACCACCCTCCTGAAGATCCTCGCCGGGCTGATCCTCCCGGAGGAGGGCGAGGTCCGGATCGCCGGCCACGCCGCCGGCAGCCGCGACGCCCGGGCCGCGCTGGGGCTGGTGACCACCGAGGAGCGCTCCTTCTACTGGCGCCTCTCGGCCCGCGAGAACCTGCGCTTCTTCGGCGCCCTCCACGACCTCGACGCCGACACCCTCGCCGGGCGCATCGAGGCGCTGGCCGGGGTCTTCTCCCTCGGCGAGGTCCTCGACCGGCCGGTGCGGGAGCTCTCGAGCGGCAACCGCGGACGCCTGGCCCTGGCCCGGGGCCTGCTCCACCGGCCGCGGGTGCTCCTCCTCGACGAGGTGGCGCGCAGCCTCGACCCCGGCGCGGCGCGGAAGCTGCGGACCCACCTGCGCAAGCTGGTCGAGGAGGAGGGCCTGGCCGCCGTCTACGCCTCCCACGACCTCGCCGAGGTCGAGCGGCTCTGCCACCGGGTGGTGCTCCTCTCGGGGGGCGTGCCCGTCGCCGCCGGCACCTGGGAGGAGGTCCGCCCCGAGGCCGAGCGGATCTTCGAGCTGGAGGAGGAGGCAGCGTGAGGGCGCTCTCGCGGTGGGCTCGCTGGAGCCTGGCCTTCTACCGGAGGGATCTGCTCACCGAGCTCTCCTACCGGACCAACTTCTTCTTCGGCCTCGCCGGCGGGCTCTTCTCGATCCTGACCTTCTACTTCCTCTCCTTCGTCGTCGAGTCGGGGGCCCCCGGCCTCTCCCGCTTCCGGGGCGGCTACTTCGCCTTCGTCCTCCTGGGCCTGGCCGCCTCGGCGCTGCTGCGCGAGGCCCTCGGCGGCTTCGCCGCGCGCGTGCGGCAGGCCCAGCTCACCGGCACCCTCGAGGTGGTGCTGGCCACGCCCATCTCGCCGGCGGCGGTGATCCTCTGCGCCTCGATCTACCCGCTCTGGTCGGCCTCCCTGCGCGCCGGCCTCTACCTCGTCTTCGGCTGGGCCCTCTTCTCGGCCGAGCTCTCCCTGGCCCACTGGCCCGCGGCCCTCGCCGCCCTGGCGCTGGGGGTCACCAGCTTCGCCGCCATCGGGATCCTCTCGGCCAGCGCGACGATGATCCTCAAGCGGGGCGATCCGGTCGCCTGGTCGGTGGGCGCCCTCTCGCTGCTCCTGGGCGGCGTCTACTACCCGGTCGAGATCCTCCCCGAGCCCCTGCGCTCCCTGGCGGACTGGCTGCCCATCACCCACACCCTCACTGCCCTGCGCGAGGCCCTCCTGGGCCAGGCGGGACCGGCCCTGCCCCGGGCGCTGCTGCTGCTCGCCCTCTTCTGCGTCGTCCTGCTGCCGGTGGCGCTGGTGGCGTTCACGCTGGCGGTGCGGCGGGCGCGGCGGGAGGGGTCGCTGACGCACTTCTGAGCTACGAGCTGCGAGCTACGAGCTGCGAGCTACGAGCTGCGAGCTACGAGCTGCGAGCTACGAGGCTTCGGCGAGGAGGTGGTCGAGGGCGCGGGAGGGCTGGCCGAAGCGGTGGAGGAAAGCCTGCTCCGAGGTGACCAGAGCGCGGGCGATCTCGGCCATCGTGATCACGCCGTGGGCGAGGGCCTCGCGGGCCCCCTCGACGTGAGCCCGGTCCTCGTCCCTCGCCTCCACCCGCCGCAGGCCGCCGCGGCCCTCCTCCAGCCAGGCGTCCCGGCGCACGTGGGAGAGGTCGTGGAAGGCCCAGAAAGACGAGCCCTCGGAGACGTAGCGGGCGCGGGCGGGCCCGCCGGCGGCGGCGAGGAGCGCCAGGATCATGATGCTGGTGTCGGCGTCCTGCAGCTCGACCCAGGGCTCTCCGCTCTCGAGGGCGTCGTCGATCTCGTCCCAGAGCGGCTTGCCGAGGTGCTCCCCGCCGACCTCGGCGTAGAGGTGCCGGAACTCTCCGGGGACCACCCGCCGCAGCGCGTCGATCGGGAAGGACCAGAAGCCCAGGCGGGTGAGATCCCCGGCCGAGCGCTGCTCGCTGCCGCAGCGCAGCTCGAGCTCGAGGGTGGCCCCGCCGAGCTCGAGGGTGATGATCCGCTCCAGGGACATGGCCCGGCCAGGATCGCCCATCCGCACGGGCGGCGTCAGCCCGCCGGCTGCCCCGCCGCCCCGGAGAGATCCGAGAGGGCCCGCTTCACCAGCGCGTGCTCCCGCCGCTCGTGGCCGCGCAGCTCGTTCCCCAGCTCGAGGGTGGCCGCGTGGATCAGCGGCGAGCGGGGCCGGTCGAGCGACTCGATGGCCTCGGCCACCGTCGCGATCGCGTCCCGCAGCCGCTCGTGATCGGCGAGGACCGCCCGGGCGCCCCGCAGGTGGAGGCCGAGGCTCTCGTAGAGGCCGCCGGGCCCCTCCTCCTGCCGGAAGTGCTTCTCGAGCTCCGTCTGCAGGTGCCAGAGCGCGGTGAGGGCCGAGAGCTGGTCCTCGGCGGCCTCCAGGACGTTGAAGAGGAGGCGGATCTTGCGGTGCCCGCCCTCGAGCTCGGTCCAGGCCTGGTACAGAGGTGACATGCGTCAGAAGATGGGTACTCCTGGCCCATCGTGCCAGTGAGCCCCGCACCGGCCCCCACAGGAGCGAGATGCTCGACATCACCAGCTACCTCCATCGCCAAGAGCTGACCGAGATCCTGAGCCGGTGGATGGTCGACCACCCGGAGCCGGGCGACGTCCGGCGCCTCAAGACGATCGTCAACTTCAACGTCTACGGCGCGCGGCTCTGGATCGACCGGTTGGTGCGGGACCTGATCACGGGCCTGCACGGAGAGGCGCCCGCCTCGGTCGTGCTGCGCACCAAGGGCCAGCTGAAGGACTTCAGCGCCGATCACCTGCCCTTCACCAACCCGAACATCGAGCGGATGGTCGCCCACTACCGGCGCTTCCCCGAGGACTACTACCGGGAGACCCCGGTGGACGGCGTCTACTACACCCTGCAGAGGGCGGGCGGGGAGCCGTGGCTGGCCGGCCTCTCCCGCATCAAGCGCTTCCGGCGCATCGCCGAGAAGGGCTCCCGGCGGATCGTCGACTTCATGCTCGCGCGCATCCGCACGGCGGCCGAGGAGCTGGCCAGCGAGCGCGCCGCCAGGCTCGGGATCCCCGCCCACCTGCTGGTGACGGGCCCCGAGCAGATGGCCGCCGAGTTCGCCCACGCCGAGCGGCGGGTGATCAAGAGCATCAAGCAGGGGACGATCCGCGAGGCCCTGCCCGCCCTGGAGATCCCGGACGCGGTGGGGATGAAGCTGATCCTGGAGCGCGACCGGCTCGAGGAGCTCCTGGGCCTGCTCGAGGCCCACCCGGCCTGCACGCTCACCGAGGTCGAGGAGCACACGGGGGCCTACGCCGCCACCAACCTCCACGTGAGCCTCGAGCTGCCCTTCGAGCTGCTGCGGGCCCACCCCCCCACCGGCCGCTACCTGCAGGTCCTCGTCTCCCGGGGCTTCGACCCGGCGGCGGTGCCGGGCGAGTGGGCGCGCTTCCTCGAGGAGAGCGAGGGCCGCGCCAGCTTCGAGATCATCGTGGCGGGCTTCGAGGCCTACCTGGAGTCGGAGATCGGCCAGACGATGCACGAGGCGCGCATCCTCTCGCAGCGGGCGAGCCCGGACTACCACGGCCCGCTGGCGACGAACGTCCGCTACCTCGTGAACTACGTCTTCGCCCTCTGCCGGGCGCCCCGGATGGAGGACTACGAGAGCCTGCCGATCAAGCTCTGGTCCCGCTACATGCCCGACACCGTCGGCTACCTGGTGCGGGCGCTGACGGTCTCGGAGGATCTCTCCTTCGACGCCGCCCCCGAGGTGGAGGCGATCGGAGTCGCGGCCGGCGAGCCCTGAAGCCCGGGGGCCGCCCCCCTACTGGTGCTCGAGGCGCAGGATGCCGTCCCGGTCGACGACGATCCGCAGGTGCTCGAGCTTCGGGGGGACCTTCCGGTCGAGCGCCCTGAGGCGCAGCACCAGGTTGATGTGGTAGACGCGCGGCAGGCGCAGGGTCTCGAGCTGACCCGTCTCTCCGTTCAGCCAGTGGGCGCTCTTGCCGGGATCGTCGCAGCGGGCGAGCCACCCGCCCAGACCGAGGCGGATGATGTCGTTGACGTCGCTCAGGCGCCGCCGGCCGCCGTCGACCGCCTCGCCCCGGATGTTCACGACCTTCCGGTAGTGGAGGACCGACTCGTGCTTGCTCTTGCGCTCGGTGGCGCTCGTCGCCCGGGCGTGGCGCTTCGCCATCACCTCGTGCGGCACCGCCCGCTCCGGCAGGAAGGAGACCCCCTCCCGGCAGTGGCCGATGGAGTGGCCGGTGAGCGGGTCGTGGATCTTCACGCTGTAGTCCGCGAGGAAGGGCGCCAGCCTCGAGGCGAAGAACTGCCGCAGCCACTCCTTGAGCCGGTCCTTGACCATGTAGGCGGCGACCAGCGCGAGGACGAAGGGGAGCGTGTTCAGGCCGTAGAGCTGCTGCGCCAGGATGGCGGCGACCGTCGCCACGACCATCGCGACCGCGGCGGCGCCCGCCGCCGCGACGTCACCGGCCCGCCGCCCCTCCTTCTCCTTCTTCACCTCGAGGTAGAGGACGCTGTTCACGAACTTCTTGAGCAGCCCCCGGCGGTACTCCAGATGCTCGTTGGAGCCCCCGGGCTCCACCACCGTCTCGTAGCCCGCCGAGCGCCGGTGCGCCTGCTCCCGCCGGATGGCGGCCGCGAGCCGCCCCCGCACCTCGGCCAGCCCCTCCCCGGGGAGGGTCGCGCCGTCGAGCGCCGCGACCAGGCGGGTGAGGTACTCCTCGGTCATCAGGCTCAGGTACTCGTCGGTGAAGGTGTAGGCCTCCCGGAACCAGCCCGGGAGATCCTGCCGGGCGTAGTCCGGGCGCAGGGCCCGGAAGGCCTCCAGCACCGCCCGCGTGTCGTCGTCGAGGGAGCGCACGCCCTCGAGGAAGTCGCCCAGCACCAGGTCCGGGACGGAGGTCCGCCCCGAGAGCGCGCCGATCTTCTCGATCAACAGATTGGAGCGGTCGCGGATGCGCACCCGCACCAGGCAGCCGAAGAGGCGCATCTCCTCGGTGATGGCGTTCGTCCGCCGCCGGTCCCCGGTCCAGGCCGCCACCTCGCGCTTCCACTTCTGGAGGCGGGTGAGGGGTGAGATCTCGTTCGCCGGATCCAGCATCGCCGGCATCGTCTGCTCCGGCGTCTTGAAGCGGATGTGAGCCTGGACGTCCTCGTAGAAGTGGTCCCGCGAGTAGGTGTCCGAGGTGATCCCCAGCGAGCGCGGGATGAAGAAGAAGGCGTCGACCCGGTAGCGGTTGCGCCGCCGCTGCGGATCCACCGCGTAGTCGAGCTTGACCTCGACCCGGTAGCGGTCATGAACGCCCGCGCGTCCCTCGATGAGCTCTTCGATGTCCAGCGTGTCCAAGGTGGGCGACGAGACTGCCACTCCGGCCGGATCCCGTCGAGCCCGTTCCTTCACCCTCGGACGCGCCGGCGCCCTAAACCAGAAATCACGATTCCCGATCACGCCTGGCTTGCAGGCCGCACCCGTCTGCAGCGTCAGGCCTCGGTCACCTAGCTAAGGCTAGGCTCCCTCACCCTTCCTCGCATCCGGGCACGTCCGCGGCGCCATCCGCTGTTCGGGAATCATGATCTCTGGTTTAGAAGCCCGGGCTCCGCCGGTAGCGGCTGCCGGAGCGGTCGCGGCCGACCTCGGTGATCACCTCCAGGGCCCGGAGGCAGTAGACCATCCGCTGGGCCACCGCCCGCGGGGCGCCCAGCCGGGCCGCCAGGGAGGAGGTGGTGAACTCCCGGGGCAGGTCGGCGGGCAGGAGGGCCGCCAGGTCTCCGGCGCCCCCGAAGTGGTGGGTCTCCAGGATCTCCCGGAGCTCGCGGTCGACGGTCCGGAAGCCCCCCCGACCGCGCCGCGCCCGCGCGTCGGGCACCTGCACCTGGGTGACCGACACCAGCACCACGTCCAGGGAGAGGTTCGGGTGATCCAGGAGCGTGGGGATGCTGACCAGCTCCTCGAAGAGGTCGTAGAGGGAGCCCCGCTTCGGCGACCGGCGCTCCCGCTGGCCCGGGCGCCTCAGATAGGTGCGGAGGGCGATGGGGTGGACCAGGAGGATGCGGTGCTCCTCCAGGAGCCGGTCGAACTTGCGGCCCATCGCCCCGAAGGAGCCGGTCTGGATCTCCACCAGCTGCCCGGGCCGGCGAATGTCGATGACGAAGCCCTCGAGGGGGACCTCGAACTCGTCCCCCGGCCGGGCATAGTGGTCCTTCAGGGCCGCGTGGAGCGCGCCTTCGTTCAGGGTTCCGATCTTGGGAGTCATCGAAGTGCGTCGCCCAAGGCCCGGATCCGGTCAGGAAGCGCCTCCAGGGCCGGGTCGTCGAAGGAGAGCTGGAGGTAGTGGTCGCAGAGGGCTGCGACCGCCCGGGCCTGGGCAAGGTCGCGGCTGCTCTTCACCGGATCCCGGGACGGCCGCTGCGAAACCCAGACCTTGTGCAGGGCGAAGGCTCGGGGATCGACGGTGACGATGCGCACCGGATGACCGTCGTCCGCCACGGCCACCACGTCCAGCCGCGGTGCATTGATCAGCCACTGCAATCCCTCGATCGGGGCGCCGTGGAGGTCGTCGCCTCGATCCCCGATCGTCCGCCGAGAGTGCGGTGCGGCGAGACGCTCGTCTTCCTCGCGGATGAGATCCACGAAGAAACCATCGGCGTTGAAGGCCCGGAAGTCTCGCGGCCCCCGCAGCTGGAACGAGCGGTCGAGCTTCTGGAGGAGGCCGAGGATCCCCTCGGCCCGGACGGCATCATCGAGGAGCTCGATTCCCTGGCGCGCGTCCCAGAGCAGGTCGGCGTCGCCCGTCGCGAGCAGGTCGGACTCCAGGTGGCCACCGGCCCGGGCCTCGTAGGCGAAGAGGGCGTTGGTGCCCACCAGCAACAGGTGGGTGCCCAGGAGCCCCTCCCGATCGAGGCGGCGGAGGATGCGGGCGGTCAGGGTGGGCACCCGCCCGAGCTCGAGCGCCCGGTTGACCGGCGCCATCTGGTCGAGCCTCGCCTCGAGCCGTTTCAGATCCGCACGCGCTGCCTCCCGCCCGGTGAGGAAGGCCTCGTAGATCGCCTCGGTCTCCGGCGAGCGAGGGCCGAGCGAGCGCTCCCGGTTGCCCCGCTTGCGGTGGAGATAGTCGCGCCCTCGACGGGTCAGCCAGCGCATGCTCCCGGAGAAGTCCTGCCCCAGCCGCTGCTCCACGGTCCTGTGAGCCTCGTGGACCTGCCGGAGGTCGACCAGCTGCCTGCGCTGCTCGGCGCGCAGTTCGACGAAGCGCAGGTCGTTCCCACTCTCACTCATGATTTCCAATCATAGAGTGGGAATCGCAATAAATACAGTAAGTTGTTTGGAGAGATGGAAAGGTCCAACGGGCTCCATCGTGGCGCCACGCTTGCATCCTCGTACGCCGAGATGGCGAGGAGCGGAGATTCCGGGTCAGAAGGTGACGGTTTCCGTCATCTGGCTGACGGAATGCAGCAAGGTGAGGAGAGAGGTGCGGAGCCGGGCCTGGTGCCCGGGCGGGCCTTCCTCTTGCTGGCCTGGCGGCTGGTCGTCGTCGCGTGGCTTGGATTCTGGGCGGCGAGATCGGCCGGCCTGCCGAGGTGGTTCGTCTCCTGGTGGTCCGAGCACGACCCACAGCTCTACTTCTCGGTGGCCCTACCGCTGATCCTCCTCGGTGGCGGGATGGTCGCCGCCGGGATCATCTGTGTGCGCCGGGGAGTGCCGCTGCGGCGAGCCCTCTCACGAGGGCTGCAGGAGGGCGTGTTCCTCATCCTGGCCGGCCCTCTCTTCGGCTTCCTCGCCCAGTACAAGGAGCCCTCCTGGATCTGGTCCACCTTCACGTCCATCGTCCTCGGAGGCGCCCTCCTCTTTACGCCGCTCCACCGGGGGGCCCCCGCCTGGAGCCTCGGTCACTGGCTCGGCGTCTTCCCCGGGACGTTCCGCCCGAGCCAGGCCGCCATGGATGAAGCGGGGGCTGATGGCTTCTTCCGCTTCAACCAGGAGGTCCATCGCTTCGAGCTTCGGGTCGGCCGCTCGGCCCGGGCCCGTTGCCAGCGACTCCGCGCGCTGGCCGCCGAGCTCCACGGCCGAGTCCTTCCTGGAGACCCGCCTGCTCTGGGCGGACGACGCGGAGGGCCTGCGGACCCTCTCGCACCTCGTGCGGGAGATGCACTGGTCGAGCATCGCCGGGTACCCCGATCACCTGCAGATCATCAACCAGCGCAAGGGCGATCCAGACGGGATCCGGCTCTATCACTTCCTGCACGAGACCCGTGACGGCGCCGGCTGCGGCCCCGCCGCCGAGGAGGCCGGCCTCGCGGCGATCGAGGCTCGCTACGCCCGGGACTCCTGGAGCGGACTGCCGGTGGTGACCGACTGGCTGGAGAGGCGGCGGGCAGCGCCACGAGATCGCTGGGGTCCGATCAGCTGCCTCGACGACCCGGTCTGCGAATAGGACCGCGAACGTACACGTTCACGTACACGTCCACGGCTTTTCCCGGGTGTCCTCCCTTGCGCCCGGCCCGAAGGTTCTGGGGTATGATCGAGCCAAGAGGGGCCAGCGGAAACATTCCGCGAAGCTCCCCTGTTCTCGATCGCGAACACCAAGCCGAGGGAAGGCGCCATGAGCCCACCGACCGACGACACCCGCTCGCTGGTCACTGCCATCGCGAAGATGCAGGACCTGGACGACTACGAGGCCCAGCACTGGGAGGGGAGCCTCGAGGACTACCTCGGCATCGTCAGGGAGCGGCCGGCGGTGACCCGCACGGCCTACCAGCGCCTCTACGACATGGTCCTCTCCCACGGGAAGAGCGAGTACGTCGACAACAAGAAGAGGCTGGTCCACTACCGCTTCTTCGATGACCCCCTGGGCAAGGGGAAGGACGCCATCTACGGCCTCGACGTCCCGCTGATGAAGCTGGTGAACGTCTTCCGCTCGGCCGCCGAGAAGTACGGCACCGAGAAGCGCGTCATCCTCCTCCACGGTCCGGTGGGCTCCTCGAAGTCGACCATCGCCCGCCTGCTGAAGAAGGGCCTGGAGCACTACTCCCGCACCGACGAGGGCGCCCTCTACACCTTCCGCTGGAAGTTCGATCGCAAGCGCGTGGACGGCGTGATGGTGGAAGAGGAGATGCCCTGCCCGATGCACGAGGAGCCCCTCCACCTCATCCCCGAGGACCTGCGCGGCAAGGTCTTCCGGGACCTGCTGCCCCCCGACAGCAACCAGGGGCTGCAGGTGACCGGCGACCTCTGCCCGGCCTGCCGCTTCGTCTACAACGACCTGATGGAGCGCTACCGGGGCGACTGGGCCAAGGTGATGAGCCACGTCACCGTCACCCGGCTCATCCTCTCGGAGAAGAACCGGATCGGCATCGGCACCTTCCAGCCCAAGGACGAGAAGAACCAGGACTCGACCGAGCTCACCGGCGACATCAACTACCGGAAGATCGCCGAGTACGGGTCGGACTCCGACCCCCGCGCCTTCAACTTCGACGGCGAGTTCAACATCGCCAACCGCGGCCTGGTCGAGTTCATCGAGGTCCTCAAGCTGGACGTCGCCTTCCTCTACGACCTCCTGGGCGCCTCCCAGGAGCACAAGATCAAGCCGAAGAAGTTCCCCCAGACCGACATCGACGAGGTCATCATCGGGCACACCAACGAGCCCGAGTACCGCAAGCTCCAGAACAACGAGTTCATGGAGGCGCTGCGCGACCGGACCGTGAAGCTCGACGTCCCCTACATCACCCGCCTCTCCGAGGAGGTGAAGATCTACGAGAAGGACTACAACTCCGGCTCGATCAAGGGGAAGCACATCGCGCCGCACACCATCGAGATGGCCGCGATGTGGGCCGTGCTCACCCGCCTGGAAGAGCCCAAGAACCAGAGCCTGACCACCCTGCAGAAGCTCAAGCTCTACAACGGCAAGACCCTGCCCGGCTTCACCGAGGACAGCATCAAGGAGCTGCGCAAGACCGCCACCCGCGAGGGCCTCGACGGGATCTCGCCCCGCTACGTGCAGGACAAGATCAGCAACGCCCTGGTGAGCGACAAGTCGGAGGGCTGCATCAACCCCTTCCTGGTGCTCAACGAGCTGGACGCGGGCCTGCGCACCCACTCGCTGATCAGCAGCGAGGAGCAGCGCAAGACCTTCCGCGAGCTGCTCTCGGTGGTGAAGCAGGAGTACGAGGACGTCGTGAAGAACGAGGTCCAGCGCGCCATCAGCGCCGACGACGACGCCATCGACAAGCTCTGCGCCAACTACATCGACAACGTGAAGGCCTACACCCAGAAGGAGAAGGTCAAGAACCGCTACACCGGCCAGGACGAGGAGCCGGACGAGCGGCTGATGCGCAGCATCGAGGAGAAGATCGACATCCCCGAGTCCCGCAAGGACGACTTCCGCCGGGAGATCATGAACTACATCGGCGCCCTGGCCGTCGAGGGCAAGCAGTTCAACTTCCGGACCAACGAGCGCCTGCAGAAGGCCCTCGAGCTGAAGCTCTTCGAGGATCAGAAGGACTCGATCAAGCTCAAGAACCTCATCTCCAACGTCGTCGACAAGGACACCCAGGAGAAGATCGACGTCGTGAAGCAGCGCATGATCGAAGATCACGGCTACTGCGAGATCTGCAGCACCGACGTCCTCAACTTCGTGGCCAGCATCTTCGCCCGGGGTGACGCGAAGGACTGATCCCTTGTCGAGCTCGATCAAACAGGACCACGCCCGCTTCCGGGAGATCGTCCGCGGACGGATCAAGCAGAACCTCCGCAAGTACATCTCCAAGGGCGAGCTCATCGGCCGCCAGGGCAAGGATCTGATCTCGATCCCCCTGCCCCAGATCGACGTCCCGCGCTTCCGCTTCGGGCAGAAGCAACAGGGGGGCGTCGGCTCGGGTGAGGGCGAGCCCGGGGACACGATGGGCCAGGGCGAGCCGCAGCCCGGCAGCGGCGAGGCGGGCGAGGGCGAGGGGCAGCACGTCCTGGAGATGGACGTCAGCCTCGACGAGCTGGCCTCCATCCTGGGAGAGGATCTCGAGCTCCCCCGCATCGAGCCGAAGGGCAAGAAGAGCATCGAGTCGGTGAAGCTGCGCTACAGCGGCATCCACCACGTCGGCCCCAACGCCCTGCGGCACTTCCGGCGCAGCTTCAAGCAGGCCCTCAAGCGCTCGATCGCGGCGGGCACCTACGACGCGAAGAACCCGATCATCATCCCGATCCGCGACGACCTGCGCTTCCGCTCCTGGAAGGAGATCCGGCAGCCCGAGTCGAACGCGGTGATCATCCTGATGATGGACGTGTCGGGCTCGATGGGAGACGACCAGAAGGAGCTCGTGCGGATCGAGACCTTCTGGATCGACACCTGGCTGCGCAGCCAGTACGAGGGCATCGAGACCCGATACATCATCCACGACGCCGTCGCCCGAGAGGTCGACCGGGACACCTTCTTCCACACCCGCGAGTCGGGCGGGACGATGATCTCGAGCGCCTACAAGCTCTGCAAGGAGATCATCGAGGCCGAGTACGACCCGGAGAGCTGGAACATCTACCCCTTCCACTTCTCCGACGGTGACAACTGGTCCGCCGAGGACTCGCGCCTCTGCCTCTCGCTCCTCAAGGAGTCGCTGGTCCCCTGGTCCAACATGTTCTGCTACGGCCAGGTCGACAGCCCGTACGGCTCCGGGCAGTTCATCAAGGACCTCAAGGAGGCCTTCCCCCAGGAGGAGAAGGTCATCTGGTCCGAGATCCCCGACCGGGACGGCATCTACCGCAGCATCAAGGACTTCCTGGGGAAGGGGAAGTAATGCCCAAGCGCCTCACCCCACGCCTCACCGAGCTGCAGGTGGAGATCGAGGGCTACGCCCGGGACTACGGCCTCGAGCCCTTCTCGCAGATCTTCGAGGTCGTCACCTACGAGGAGATGAACATGGTGGCCGCCTACGGCGGCTTCCCCAAGCGCTACCCTCACTGGCGCTTCGGCATGGAGTACGAGCGGCTCTCGAAGAGCTACGCCTACGGGCTCTCGAAGATCTACGAGCTCGTGATCAACAACGACCCCTGCTACGCCTACCTCCTCGACACCAACTCGGACGTCGACTCGAAGACGGTGATGGCCCACGTCTACGGCCACAACGACTTCTTCAAGAACAACTTCTCCTTCGCGCACACCAACCGGAAGATGCTCGACGCGATGGGTAACCACTCGACCCGGGTGCGGCGCCTCATCGACAAGCACGGCATCGAGGCGGTGGAGACCTTCATCGACCGCTGCTACTCCCTCGAGAACCTCATCGACCCCCACTCCCCCTTCATCCGGCGGGTGGCCGCGGAGTCCGACGAGACCGAGGCCAGCCCCCGCGACCCGATCCACAAGCTGAAGGTCGAGCGGGAGTACATGAGCGGGTACATCAACCCGGAAGCGTTCATCGCCGAGCAGCGCGAGCGGGCCAAGGTCGAGCGAGAGCAGGCCCGGCGCTTCCCGCCCGAGCCGCGCCGGGACGTGCTGCACTTCCTGCTCGCGCACGCCCCCCTCGAGCCCTGGGAGCTCGACCTGCTCGAGATCATCCGCGAGGAGGCCTACTACTTCGCGCCACAGGGCCAGACCAAGATCCTCAACGAGGGCTGGGCCACCTACTGGCACTCGAAGATCATGACCCAGCGGGCCGTCCGCGACGACGAGATCATCGACTACGCCAACGCCCACGCCGGGGTGCTCGCGACCTCGGGCCGCCAGCTCAACCCCTACAAGCTCGGCCTCGAGCTCCTGCGCGACATCGAGCACCGCTGGGACACCGGCCGCTTCGGCAAGGAGTTCGACGAGTGCCGCGACATGGCCGAGCGGCGCAACTGGAACCGCCAGCTGGGGCTGGGCCGGGAGAAGCTCTTCGAGGTCCGGAAGCACTACAACGACGTCACCTTCATCGACGCCTTCCTCACGCCCGAGTTCTGCATCGACCAGAAGCTCTTCACCTTCGAGTGGAAGGAGAAGGGCGACCGCTGGGAGATCGTCACCCGGGCCTTCCGGGAGGTGAAGCAGAAGCTCCTGGGGATGCTCACCAACTTCGGGCAGCCCATCATCGAGGTGCTCGACGGCAACCACGAGAACCGGGGCGAGCTGCTCCTCGTGCACCGCCACGAGGGCGTGGACCTCAAGCAGGACCACGCCCACGACACCCTCGAGAACCTCGCGGCCCTCTGGCGCCGGCCAGTGCACCTCCACACCCTCGTCGACGAGAAGGGCATGCTCCTCTCCTTCGACGGCCGGGAGCACGCCGAGAAGGCGCTGGAGTTCTAGCTAGGTCCGCAGGACGCCGGCCCGCAGGAGGGTGAGCACCGCCCCGGCGACCTCGGGCAGGACCCGCCCCGGGGGCTCGTCGTAGCGCTCGCTCAGGTGAGCGGCGATCTCGGCCACCGTCCGGCTCCCGTCGCAGTGCTCCAGGATCTCCCGGGCCGTCGGGTTGAGGGCGAGCCGGGCCCCCTCGGCGGTGCGGACCTCGATCTCGGCCGCCCCGGGCCTCACCTCGAAGGCCAGCCCGGCCCGGAGCCGCGGCCGGCGCGAGGCGAGGCGTCGGGGCTCCCAGCCGGTGCCGAGGACCACCGCCAGGCCCCCGAGGCCACGCAGCAGGGCCCGCCGGCTCACGCGCCCGCGTGCCGGGGCTCGGCGCCCTCCTGTGACCTCTCGCTTCACCCTGATGCCCTCTCCTTCGGGGTCCTCCAGGCCTCGTGGAGCACCCCCAGGGCCGGAAGAGAGCAAGATCGCTGCCAGTCGCCCGATCTGGGGGGGTAAGCGCCGGCAAGCGCCGGATCCGGCCGATCCCGGGAGATCCGACCCGGCGGGGCAATCCCGGATCCGGCACTGACCGTCCGGCCGACCGGATCCGTCCTCCCTTCAGGAGATCCCTGCCGGAGCCCCATCAGAGGGCCAGAAAACGGGTGCTAAGTTTTTGGCGCCCGCCGGGGCCGCTGGTATACAGCCCCTGTATCGCCCTGTTGCGGCCTGTACCACCGGGAGCCCCACCACCTCCATGTCCTCCGAGCCCGACTCCACCCTGCAGCTCGTCGACGAGGAGGCGCCTTCCGGTCAGCACCGGGCGCGTCTGATCCTCGCGGCCGGCCTGGCGCTCTTCACCGGCGTGAACCTCGCGGTGATCGTGCTGCGCCCGCCGGCCGACGCCGGGGCGCCCGTGGTGAGCGAGCCCGAGGCCGTCGAGGCCGCGCCGCCCGCCCTGGCCGGCGTGGAGGCCGTCCCCGAGGCGCCGGCCCCGACGCTGACCCTGGCTTCCTCCGTGCCCGCGCCCTCGCCCTCGGGGGAGGCCGCGTCGCGGCTCGGCTCGAACCCCGCGGATCAGGTCGTCTCCCACCGGGTGATCACCGGCCGCCTCGAGGGCCGGGAGACGGTGGGCGGCGCCCTCGCCCGGGCCTCGCTCTCCTACGAGCAGGTCGACTCCATCGTGAAGGCGCTGAAGGGCGTCTTCGACTTCCGCTACGCCCGCGCCGGTGACGCCTGGCGGGTGAAGCTCGATCCGGACGGCGGCCTCCTCTTCTTCGAGTACGAGCGCTCGCTGCTCGAGAGCTACTGCGTCTCCCGAGAGGGAGAAGAGCTCATCGGCTACCGCAAGGAGGTGCCGGTGCAGTCCGAGGTGGCCATGGTCACCGGACAGGTCGAGAGCTCGCTCTACGAGAGCATGATCGACGCCGGCGAGAGCCCGGGGCTGGCCCTGATGCTGGCCGAGGTGCTCGCCTGGGACATCGACTTCTACCGGGACCCCCGCGCCGGCGACACCTTCAAGATCATCGTCGAGAAGGAGCGCTACAAGTCGCAGACCCTGCGCTACGGCAAGATCCTCGCGGCGGAGTACGCCGGCGGTGTCGGGCGCTACCGGGTCTTCCGCTACACCTCCCCCACCGGGGGTGAGACCTTCTACGACGAGAACGGCCAGAGCGCGCAGAAGGCGCTGCTCAAGTCGCCGATGAAGTTCGCCCACATCACCAGCACCTACGGGAATCGGCGCCACCCCATCCTCGGTTACAACCGCATGCACCAGGGCGTGGACTACGGCGCGCCGACCGGCACGCCGGTCTGGGCGGTGGGCGACGGCACCGTCGTCTGGGCGGCCCGCAAGGGCGCCAGCGGCAACCTCGTCGGCCTGCGCCACACCAACGGCTACACCAGCTGGTACGCCCACCTCTCGAAGATCAAGGTGCGCCAGGGGCAGCGGGTCCACCAGAAGGACGTCGTCGGCCTGGTGGGCTCCACGGGCCGCAGCACCGGCCCCCACCTGCACTACAGCGTGAAGAAGGACGGCACCTTCATGGATCCCCTGAAGATCAAGCTGCCGCCCCGCCGCCCCCTGCCCCAGTCCACGCTGCCGGACTACCAGAAGCACATCGAACCACTGCAGCGCTGGCTGGACACCCAGGGCGAGGTGGCGATGCTCCACACCATCGACACGGAACCGCTCTGATCGTGAAGCTCGCCCGCCGCCTGCCCCTCCTCGCCCTGCTCCTGACGCTGGCGAGCACCTCCCCGAGCGCCGCCGACTCCGGCCGAGCCCTGGTCGCGGGCGCCGGCAGCACCCTCGCCTCCACCGGTGAGGCGCCGGCCAGCTGGGAGAGCCTCGGCGCCCCGAGGCCGGCAGCGCCGCCGCCGGTCGATCCGGCCTGGCAGCAGCTGGGCGCCCCCGCCCACAAGATCCGGCGCCCCCTGCAGCGCGACCCGGTGGTCGAGCGGCGCATCGACGACCTCCTCGCGAAGATGAGCGTCGAGGACAAGGTGGGCCAGCTCCTCTTCGTGGGCTTCGGTGGCACCGAGGTCGAGCAGGGCGGCGCCATCGAGCAGCTGGTGAAGGGCAAGAAGGTGGGCGGCGTCGCGCTCTTCTCCCGCAACGTGAAGTCGATCCCCCAGGTGGGCCGCTTCACCCGCGAGCTGCGCGACCTGCTCCCCGAGCTGCCCCCCTTCATCGCGGTCGATCAGGAGGGCGGCAACGTCGTGCGGCTGCGCGAGCCGACCACCGTGCTGCCCTCGAACATGGCGCTGGGCGCCGCGCGCGACCTCGATCTCACCCGCCGGGCCGCGGCCTCCCTCGGCCACGACCTCTGGCTGCTGGGCTTCAACATGAACCTGGCGCCGGTGCTGGACGTGAACAGCAACCCGGCCAACCCGGTCATCGGCATCCGCTCCTTCGGTGAGGATCCGAACCTCGTCGGCGGTCAGGGCGGCGCCTACGTGCAGGGCCTGCAGTCGGCGGACGTCTCGGCGGTGGCCAAGCACTTCCCCGGTCACGGCGACACGGGCAGCGACTCGCACTACGACATGCCCTCCCTGCCCCACGACACGGCCCGCCTCCTCTCGGTGGAGCTGGTCCCCTTCCAGCAGGCCATCGACGCGAACCTCGACGCGGTGATGACCGCCCACATCGCGCTGCCGGCGGTGGAGGGCGTCCCGGGGGTGCCCGCGACGGTCTCCCACCGGGTGCTCACCGGCCTCCTGCGCGAGACCCTGGGCTTCGAGGGGATCATCATCACCGACGGCCTGGAGATGAAGGGCATCGTCGACGCCTATGGCTCGGGCCCCGCCGCGGTGAAGGCCGTGCAGTCGGGCGCCGACATGGTCCTGATCCTCTGGACCAAGGAGAAGAAGGAGGAGGTCCACCAGCACCTCCTCACCGCCGTGCGCGAGGGAACGATCTCGCGTGAGCGCCTCGACCTCTCGGTGCGCCGCATCCTGCGGGCCAAGATCGCCCGGGGCGTCCTCGACCGGCCGCCGCCGGGCCTCGACGCCGCCCTGGCCGAGCTCGGCACCGGCGAGCGCGGCCGCAAGATCGCCCAGGAGGTCGCCGACCGCTCCCTCACCCTGGTGCGCAAGAAGGAGGGCCTCACGCCCATCGACCGCACGCGCTACCGCAAGATCGTGCTGCTCTCGGGCGACGGCACCCTGGCCACCGAGCTCTCGCGCCGTCTGCCGGAGCTCTCGGTGGTGCGCACCCGCTCGGTGCCCAACCGCGCCCGCAAGCAGCAGGACGTCGAGCGCACCATCGCCCTGTGCAAGGGCGCCGACCTGCTCATCGTCGGGGTGCTGAACCGCTACCACACCGAGATGCTCCGGGAGGTGCGCTCGGCCTGCTCGAAGCCCACGGTGGTGGTCTCCCTCGGCTCGCCCTATCTCCTCGGCGAGATCCAGGACGTCGACGCCTACCTGACGACCTACTCCTACCGGGAGACGGCGGCGAAGGCGGCGGCGCGCTTCCTCGCCGGCGAGATCCCTGCGCCCGGCGTGCTTCCGGTCTCCCTCCCCGGCCTCTACCCGGTGGGGCACACCGCCGAGGCCCAGCCGGCCGCGACCGCGCCCGGCCGCAAGACCGCCCTCGCCTCGCCCTGAAGCGGGCGCGGCCTAGGCCGAGACGAAGGCGGTGAGCGCCGCCCCGAGGTGGGCCCGCAGGATCTTGGCCCTCCCCTCGTCGTAGGGCCAGGGGGCCGCCTCCTCGAGGAGGTAGTTCGAGGTGCGCATCTCCAGCTGGAGGGCGTGGACGCCCCCCTCCGGATCGCCGAAGTGGCGGGTGATGTAGCCGCCCCGGAAGGGCTGGTTGTGGGCCACCTGCCGGCCGGCGGCGACGAGCGCCTCGCGGAAGTCCTCGCTGCGCTCGGGCGCGCAGGCCGCGCCGGCGGCGTCGCCGACGACGCACTCGGGGAGGGTCCCCTCGAAGAGGGCGGGCACCTCGGCCTTGATCGAGTGGGCCTCGAAGAGGCAGACGAAGCCGAAGCGCTCCTTCAGGGCGGCCAGCTCCTCGGCCAGGCGGTCGTGGTAGGGCTGCCAGTAGCGGGCCCGCCGCTCGGCGATCTCACCGGCGTCCGGCGCCTGCCCCTCCCGGTAGAGCGGGCGGCGGTCGAAGGTCTCGGTGGGGCAGAGGCCCGTCTCGAAGCGGCCGGGGTAGAGGGGCCGGCTCTCGGGGTCGCGGTTCAGGTCGATGACGTAACGAGAGAAGCGCGCGGTGAGCAGGGTGCCGCCGAGGGCGGGCACGAAGTCGTAGAGGCGCTGGAGGTGCCAGTCGGTGTCGGGCAGGTCGCGCAGCACCTCGGGATCGAGGCGTGGCTCCAGCTCGAGGGGGATGCCGGTGCCGCAATGGGGGACGCTCACCAGCAGGGGCAGGGCCTCCCGCTCGGGCGGCCGCAGGTCGAGGACGGGGGGGCTCATGCTCTCTCCTTCAGGCGGCGCATCGCCCGGGCGAAGCCTTGCGCGTGACGCTCACGCTCCCGGTGCCGGCCCTGGTGGACGACCCAGCGGCCCTGGCAGAGCACCTCGCTCACGGCGCCCTCCCCGCCCCCGAGGAGGAAGGCCGAGAGCACGCTCTCCCGGTCGTGACCGAGGAGGCGGGGGTGGTCGGGATCGAGGGCGACGAGATCGGCCGGGCGCCCCACCGCGAGGTGCCCTCCCTGACCCAGCGCCCGGGCGCCGCCCTCCACCGCCCTCTGCCAGAGGGCCTGCCCCACCCTCCCCTCGGCGGCGGGGAGGCCTGCCGCGAGCAGGCAGCGCCGGCCGGCCTTCAGGCGGGCGCCCCACTCGAGGAGGCGCAGCTCACCGGCGGCCGAGGCGCCCACCTGGGAGTCGGAGCCGATCCCGAAGCGCCCGCCGGCGGCCAGGTAGTCCTCGGCGGGGAAGAAGCCGTCGCCCAGCGAGGCCTCGGTGCTCGGACAGAGGCCCGCCACCGCGCCGCTCGCGGCCAGGCGCCGGGTCTCGTCCGCGTCCAGCCAGGTGGCGTGCACCAGGCACCAGCGCTCATCCACGGGCTGGTGGTCGAGGAGCCAGGCGACCGGCCGCGCGCCCAGGGCCTCCTGGCAGCCCTCGACCTCGGCGGGCTGCTCGGCGGCGTGGAGGTGCTTCAGGGTCGCCGGGTCCAGGGCCTCGACCAGCGCGGAGAGGCTCTCCGGGTCCACCGCCCGCAGGGAGTGCGGCGCGGCGCCCAGGAGGACCTCCGGGTGGTCCCGCAGCCGCGCCTCGAGCGCCTGCCAGTAGCCGAGGTAGGCCTCGACCCCCGGGAAGACGAAGCGCCGCTGCTCGGCCAGGGCCGGCCTCCCGAAGCCCCCGTGGAGGTAGAGCACCGGCAGGAGGGTCAGCCCCATGCCGGTGCCCTCGGAGGCCGCGACGATCCCGCCGGCCAGCTCGGTGGGGTCCTCGTAGGGCCGGCCGTCGGGGGCGTGGTGGAGGTAGTGGAACTCGCCGAGGCGGGTGTAGCCCCCCTCCAGGAGCTCGACCTGCAGCCAGGCGGCGATCGCCTCGAGCTCGTCGGGCTCGATGCGCAGCGCCACCCGGTACATGGCCTCTCGCCAGCTCCAGAAGTCGTCCCGCGCGCCGGCGGCGGCGACCTCGCCCAGGCCGGTCATCGCCCGCTGGAAGGCGTGGCTGTGCAGATCGGGCATGCCGGGCAGGACCCAGCCCGGCAGGTGCTCGGCCTCGCCCTCGGGCGCGGCGCCCTCACCCAGCGCCTCGATGAAGCCCTGCGCGTCGAGCTTCAGCCAGGCCGGACCGCGCCAGCCCTCCTCGAGGAGGAGGTGGTCGACGGTGATCAGCCGGGGGCGAGGAAACATCGCCCCCGACTATAGGGTGAGATGCTAGCGGCGGCGACGGCGGCGGCGCGCCTTGGCCTTCTCGACCTTGAGGGCGTGGCCGCCGTGCTCGGTGCCGTCGAGGGCGAGCAGCGCCTCGAGCACCTCGTCCGCCTCGACGTGGAGGAAGCTGGCCCGGGCGGTCACGTCGATGTTGCCGAGCTTCCCGGCCTCGAGGGAGGTCGCCTCGGCCAGGAGGGAGCGCACGGCGTCCTCGTCCAGCCCGGACTCCTCGCCGAGGCCCACGTAGACCCGGTTGCCCGGCTCCTCGCTCTCGCTCCGATCGTCGTCGCGCTCGCGGCGCTCACCCCGCGGCGGCTTCGAGCGGGCCCGCTCCACCTTGAGGGTGTGGCCTTCCTGCTCGGTGCCGTCGAGGGCGAGGAGGGCCTCGAGGACCGACTCCTCGGGCTCGAGGAAGCTCGCCCGGGGGGTCACGTCGATGCTGCCGAGGCTCTCGGGCTCGAGGGAGGCGGCGGCGGCCAGCAGGGCGCGCACGGCCCCCTCGTCCAGCCCGGACTCCTCGCCGAGGCCCACGTAGACCCGGTTGCCCGGCTCGTCGCGCCGGCCCCGGTCGCGATCCCGGCCACGGCCGCGATCCCGATCCCGGTCCCGATCCCGGCCGCGGTCCCGGTCCCGGCCGCGATCCCGATCCCGATCACCGCGCTCCCGCCGACCGCGCCCGCGGTCGTCGTCCCCGCGCTCCCGGGCCGCGCGGGTCGGCTTGCCGCTGGGCACCCGCTGGGCGCGGCGGCCGACCGAGAAGTAGGCCTTGAGGGCGAAGGCGATCAGGTGGAGGCCGTCGGGCCGCTCCATCAGCTCGCGGGCCAGGGGCAGGTAGGCCTCGAAGACGCTGCCGTCCATGCCCTCCTGCAGCTCGGCGATGTGCCGCTCGGCCCAGTGCTTGCGGGCCTCCTCGGCGTCCGGCAGGTCGCGGCGATCGAAGTCGACGCCGTACTGATCGGTGAGGGCCTTGAGGGTGTGCAGGTCGCGCCCGCTGAAGAGCGAGATGGCCTTGCCCTCGCGGCCGATCCGGCCGGTGCGGCCGACCCGGTGCATGTAGATGGCCGGGTCCTCGGGCAGGGAGTAGTTGATGACGTGGGTGAGGCCCGAGATGTCGATGCCGCGGGCGGCCAGGTCGGTGGCGACCATGAAGCGCAGCTCGCCGCTCTTGATCTTGCCCATCACCCGCTCGCGGTCGCTCTGGGAGAGGTCGCTGTTGATCCGCTCGGCGTCGAGGCCGTGCTTGTTGAGCATGGCCGTGACCATCGAGGTGTCGTCCCGGGTGTTGCAGAAGATCAGGGCCGCCGGCGGGTTCTCCTTCTCCACCAGGTGCAGCAGGCTGCGCGGCTTCGGCGTGTCCTCGCGGGTCTCGTAGAGGATGTTCTCGATGCCCTCGACGCTGAACTCGTCACCGGAGAGCAGGATGGTCTCGGGGTCGGTGGTGAAGCCGCCGATGATCGTCTCGATGTCGGGGGAGACGGTCGCCGAGAAGAGGAGGGTCTGGGCGTCGTCGGGGGTGTGCTTGAGGATCGCCATCACCTCCTCGAAGAAGCCCATCGAGAGCATCTCGTCGGCCTCGTCGAGGGTGCGGATCTTCACGCCGGAGAGATCGAGGTTGCCCCGCCGGATGTGGTCGAGGACCCGGCCGGGGGTGCCCACCACGAGGGTGGCGCCGGACTTCAGGCCGTCGATCTGCTTCTGCATCGAGGCGCCGCCGTAGATGGCGACCACCTCGTGGCCGCTCTCGCCGCCCAGGGCGGTGAGCTCGTCGGCCACCTGGAGGGCCAGCTCCCGGGTGGGGCAGAGGACGAGGCCCTGGGGCGCGCCGGCGCCGCCGTCGAGCTTCTCGACCATGGGGATGCCGAAGGCCGCGGTCTTGCCGGTGCCGGTCTTGGAGCGGACGATGAGGTCGCCGCCGGCCAGGGCGGGCTCGACGACCCGGGCCTGAACGGCGGTGGGGTGCTGGTAGCCCTTCTTCGCGATCCCGGCCAGGGTGGCCTCGGAGAGCTCGAAGTCGGTGAAGAGGGTGTCGGTCAGGACGGTGCCGCCCTCGGAGGGGGCGTCGGTGGTGGTGTCGGCCTCGGGGGCCTCGTGCTCGTCGTTCATGGTCTCGGGGTCGCTCATCGGTGCTCCGGATGGGGGGGCGAGGTTGCGCTTCGCCAGATCGTGCGCACTCTGCGGGGAGTGCAAGGAGGGGCAGTCGGGACGGGGCGGACGTACGTCAGTGGCGCCTGGTCCCACCTGCTGCTAGGAACGCGATGGATAGACCATCTGGGTCTCCCTGTCACTACCGTACTGATCTCCATGTCCGAGGAATCCAAGCGGCCTCCGGCCTCCAGCGGCGCCCTCGCCCGCGTCGATCCCCTCACCCGCTATCTCAACGAGATAGGGCGGCACCAGCTGCTCACACGGGAAGAGGAGCACGAGCTGGCCGTCCGCTACCAGGAGCAGGGGGACGTGGACGCCGCCTACAAGCTGGTCACGGCCAACCTGCGGCTGGTGGTGAAGATCGCCAACGAGTACCGCCGGGCCGCCTTCAACCTCCTGGACCTGATCCAGGAGGGCAACGTCGGCCTGATGCTGGCGGTGAAGAAGTTCGACCCCTACAAGGGCGTGAAGCTCTCCACCTACGCCGCCTGGTGGATCCGCGCGTACATCATCCGCTACGTGATGGACAACTGGCGGATGGTGAAGCTCGGCACCACCCAGGCCCAGCGCAAGCTCTTCTTCAACCTGCGCAAGGAGAAGCGGCGGCTGGAGAACCTCGGCTTCAAGCCCGAGGCCAAGCTGCTGGCCGCCAACCTCGACGTCACCGAGAAGGAGGTCGTCGAGATGGAGCAGCGCCTGGGCGCCAGCGAGCCCTCGATCGACACCCCCTACGGGGACGAGGAGGGCGGACAGACCCTGGGCGACCGCCTCACCCTGGACGGCGAGGGGGCCGACGAGGTGCTCGGCGACCGGGAGCTGAAGGCCATCTTCCGGGAGAAGCTGGCCGAGTTCGAGGAGAGCCTCGACGACGAGCGCGAGCGCTTCATCTTCGAGAAGCGCCTCGTCTCCGAGGAGCCGATGACCCTGCAGGACATCGGCGCAAAGTTCGGCGTGAGCCGCGAGCGCGCGCGTCAGCTGGAGGCCCGGCTGGTGAAGCGGCTGCGTGAGTACATGGAGAGCCAGCTCCCCGACTTCGGGATGCTGGTGGTGGAGGGGATGGAATGAAGTGGCGCTACGTCCTGCTGGCGGCGGTCCTGGTGGTGCAGATCCCGCTCTTGCACCAGGCCTGCTGGTCGGCGCCGCCCGCCAGCCAGTCCCTCCCCTTCGCCGACGACTTCGAGCGCGCGGAGCTGGGGCCGGCCTACGGCACCTTCTTCCACGCCGCGCGGCCGAAGATCGAGGCCGGGCGCCTCTGGACCGGCGAGGTGAAGAACAACCCCATCTGGCTGGACCTCGAGCTGCCCGAGGACGTGGTCGTCACCTTCGACGTCCAGGCCACCGCCCGGGCGGGTGACGTGAAGTGGGAGCTCTTCGGCAACGGCCGCGACCACGAGAGCGGCTACGTCTTCGTCTTCGGCGGCTGGACCAACACCATCTCGATCATCGCCCGCCTCGACGAGCACGGCAGCGACCGCAAGGAGCGCAAGGACTTCCGGGTCGATCCCGCCCGCGTCTACCAGATGCGCGTCGAGCGGAAGGCCGGCCACCTCAAGTGGTACGTGGACGGCACCCTCTTCCTGGAGTGGAAGGACGAGAGCCCCCTCACCGGCACGGGCCACGACCGCTTCGGCTTCTCGGCCTGGGAGACCCCGGCCTACTTCGACAACCTGCGGATCGAGGCGCTCTAGGGGCCTCCGCGCCGCTCACTCGAGGTACTTCGCCCAGCGCTCCTTCTGCTCGGCGTCGTCCCGGGCCTTCTGCCGCTCCTCCTTCTCCTTGGCGCGGCGGGTCCGGTTCTCCTCGGGGTCACCCTGGGCCAGCTGGGCGACCATCCCGGCGAGGGCCACGATGCCGATGAGGGAGAGGGAGACCAGGGGCCTCCCGGGCAGGCCCTGGAGGAAGGGCAGGATGGCCACCAGGCCGGTGTAGACCAGGAAGGCGCCGACCACCGCCGTGAGGGCCACGCTCATCACCTTGATGAGCATCACCGCCAGCAGGCCGCCGAGGACGAAGCCGGCCACCGCGCCCCAGAGGACCATCTCCCGGTCGCCGGCCGCCCCGGAGAGGCCCTCGGCACCGATCACCGCGCCGACCCCTCCCCCGAGGACGAAGACCCCGATCTGCCAGGCCGGCCAGGCCAGGCCCGCCAGGACCAGGCTCACCGGCAGGGCGATGTACATGGGGGTGATGCCGAAGTGGACCCCGGTGATCCGGCCCAGCTCCCAGCCCGCGGCGGCCCCCACCCCCACGATGAGCAGGCGGAAGATCCGCCGCCCGAAGAAGCAGTAGGCCGCCCCCACCCCCAGCAGGATGGCCCCGGCCACCAGGGGGAGCCCCCGGCCCAGGGTCAGCAGGGTGGGCAGCGAGAGGGAGTCGAGGAACTGCTGCATGCTCATCCGTGCCGGAGCACGACCCCCAGCAGGAAGACCACGGCCCAGAGGCCCAGGGCGGCGAAGAAGATGCCCAGGGCGAAGGGCTCGAGGCGCAGCGAGCGGCGGGTCGCCTCCAGGAGGGCCCGATCCGCCTCGTCCACGCTGCCCGCCGCGGCGGCCTCGACCCGCTCGGCCAGGGCGACCAGGTCCCCGGCGGCCCGCAGGCCCTCCAGCTCCACGGCCAGGTCACTCAGGGCCTCTCCGGACCGATCTTCCTGCGCCTTCCCCATGGGTGATTTCTACCCCGGTCTCGCCAGCGTTGCCCAGCCGGGCCGCCGCGTGGTAAACGCCGCCCCTTCAGCCGTAAAGGAGACGACATGTCCGACGAGACCCAGCAGATCGAAGAGACCGAGAAGACCGAGACCCCGGCCGCCGTCGCCGAGGCGCCCGCCAAGGCCGCCGCCCCCATCGAGGAGCAGGCCGAGGAGAAGAAGGACGTCGAGATGACCATGTGCATGGTCAGCAAGCAGATGGTGCCCCTCGAGGAGACCATCGAGCTCGAGCGCAAGAAGGGTGAGGTGCTCCGCATCCACTCGCGCTACAAGAAGTTCAACTAGGCCTTCCAGTTCCTCTCGAAGATGGCTGCCTGGCGCCTGGTGGCTGCCACAGCCATCCTCCCTGCGCTCCTCGCCGCCTGCGCTGGCGGGGAGCCGCGGCCCCCCACGGATCCTCCCGGGTCCGAGACGCTCGAGCTGCGCCTGGCGCTCCTGCTCCCTCCCGAGCTGGAGGAGGACGCCGCCGAGGGCTTCGCCCGCAGCGTGACCGTGGTGATCGAGAACCGGGGCGAGCTGCCGGCCGTCGTCCTCTCCCTCGCGGCGGAGGGGATGGGCAGCGGCGAGCGAGCGCTCTTCGTCCCGGGCCCCGAGGGCAGCGGGACGCTGCGGGCCTTCGGCTTCCTCCCCCCCGGCGAGAGCGTCCGCTACCGGCTGGGGGTGAGCTACCCCCGCGCCGGCTCGGGCCCCCTGCGCCTCTCGGCCCGGATCCGGCCCCTGTCCGCCGGGACCCCCGGAAAGGTGATGGAGGAGGTGATCCTCCCGGTGGAGGGCGAGGAGACGGGCCTCTCGGCGAGCGCGTCGATCAGCGTCGCGCCCCGCAGCTTCGACCTGGCGGCGGCCCGCGCCCGGGCCCGCGCGGCGGCGGGAGAGGAGCCCACCGAGGCGGCATACAGCCGCACCCTGGGGGGTTGGGTCCTCCTGATGCCCTCCGCCACCCTCCTGTGCACCCCGGGCGAGACCCGGGAGCTGACCGGTCTTTCCCTGGCCGCCGTCCACCTGATGGACCAAACTGGAGAGACCGTCCCGGTCCTCGACGGCGAGGGCCGGCTGCGGTCGGTTCCCAAGGGGCCGCTCCTGCTGCTCCTCCTGGAGGAGGCGCGGCGGGACGGCAAGACGATCAGCACCGGTGAGTACGCGGAAGGAAAGGAGGCCCTCGTTGTCGAATGAACGCTCGCGCCTCCTCCTGCGCCGCGACCTCCTGCGCCTGGGCCTCGCCTCCCTCGCCGGCCTGCTCCTCCCCGGAAGGGCCGAGGCCTTCGGCGCCTCGAGCAAGCTGATCTTCGCCCTCCTCGATCACGGCAGCGATCCCGATCCGAGGCCGACGGCCCTGCGCCGCCTGGCCTGGGAGATCGTGAAGCGCACCAGCATCGACTGCGAGCTGGACACGGTGCGGCTGAAGGCGAACTCCCCGGCCCTCTTCAAGCACCCCCTCCTGGTCCTCACTGGGCGGCAGGGGCTCCCTCCCCTCTCGGCGAGCGAGGCCGCCTCCCTGCGCCGCTACCTCACCTACGGGGGCACCCTCTTCGTGGACAGCACCGAGGGCGGCCCGGGCTCGGCCTTCGACCGCTCGGTGCGCGAGCTGCTCCTCGAGGTCTTCCCGAAGCAGCGGCTCGCGCCCATCGAGCGCGACCACGTCCTCTACAAGAGCTTCTACCTCCTCGAGAGCGCCGGCGGCCGCGTCGTGCGGCGCCCCTACCTCGAGGGGATCCAGCACGATGACCGCTACGCGGTGATCTACAGCCAGAACGACTACCTGGGCGCCTGGGCCCGGGACGACCTGGGCACCTGGGAGATGGAGATGGACGCGCGGCGGCGCGAGCTCTCCTTCCGCTTCGGGGTCAACCTGGTGATGTACGCCCTCTGCCTCGACTACAAGGACGACCAGGTCCACCTCCCCTTCATCCTCAAGCGGCGGAAGACCTGATGCCTCCCGCCCCTCCCGAGTTCAACGACTGGACGGTGGCCCTGGGCACCTCCCTGCCCGGCTGGGCGCTGGCCCTGCTGATCGCGGGGCTGGGCGTCGCCTTCTATCGCGCCTCGCGGGGCCTCGCCCGCGAGCCCCGCCCCTGGCGGCGGCGCCTGCTCCTCTCCCTGCGCCTCTCGGCCTCGGTGCTCGTCGCCCTGCTCCTGCTGGAGCCCGCGATCCAGCTCCTCCAGGTGCGGCGGGTTAAGAACCGGGTGGCGGTGCTGGTGGACGTCTCCGAGAGCATGGGGCTGCCGGCCCGCGCCGGAGGGCCCTCCCGCCTCGACGACGTCCGGGCGCTCTTCCAGCAGGCGCGGCCGGCCCTCGACGCGCTGGCCGAGGGCTTCGTCTTCGAGTTCTTCACCTTCGCCGAGCGCGCCACTCCCGGCACCCCGGCGGTCCTCGACACGGCGGCCGCCGACGGGCGCCGCAGCGACCTGGTCGGCGCCCTCGAGGCCGCCGCGGAAGGGGGCGCCGCCGGCCGCAAGCTGGCCGGCCTGCTGGTCTTCTCCGACGGCGCCGACACCGAGGCCCTCCAGGAGGGGCTCACCCCCGAGGTCCGGGATCGCCTCGAGGCCCTCGACGCCCCGGTCCACACCTTCCTGGCCGGCAGCGCTGACGCCCTGCAGGACCTGGCCGTCACCCGGGTGCAGGCCGACGCCTTCGCCTTCGTCCGCAACGCCCTCGAGGTCGACGCGACGATCCGCTCCCACGGCCTGCGCGAGCAGGAGGTGCCGGTGGTGCTGCGGCGGGAGGGCCGCATCGTCGCGCAGACCACCGCGAAGATCGGCGCCGGAGAGGACGCGACCGTCACCTTCCGCTTCACTCCGGACACCACCGGGAAGTTCATCTACAGCGTCTCGGTGCCGGTGCTGGCCGGGGAGTCCCTCACCACCAACAACCAGCGCACCTTCATGCTGAAGGTGATCCGCGACCGGATCCGGGTGCTGCAGGTGGCCGGGCGCCCCTCCTGGGACGAGCGCTTCCTCCGGGGCCTCTTCAAGCGGGACCCCAACGTCGACCTGATCTCCTTCTTCATCCTGCGCACGAAGCAGGACGACACGACGGTGGCGAACTCCGAGCTCTCGCTCATCCCCTTCCCCACCGACGAGCTCTTCACCAAGCAGCTGAAGACCTTCGACCTCGTGATCTTCCAGAACTTCGACTACTACCCCTACGAGGTCGCCCGCTACCTGCGGAACGTCGCCGACTACGTGCGGGACGGCGGCGCCTTCGTGATGATCGGCGGCGAGAAGAGCTTCGGCGCCGGCGAGTACCAGGGCACCTACATCGAGGACATCCTCCCGGTGCTGGTGCCCGGCCGCGGCGCGCTCTCCGAGGATCCGAACCCCTTCGTCCCCCGCCTCACCGACGAGGGCCGCCGTCACCCCATCACCCAGCTGGCCCGCCACGCCGCGGGCACCGAGCAGGTGCTGGCCTCGCTGCCCGAGCTGGAGGGGATGAACCTGGTGCGCAGCTTGCGCCCCGAGGCCCAGGTGCTGCTCGCCCACCCCTTCCTCCAGGTCGACGGCCAGCCGGCCCCGGTGGTGGCGGTCAGCCAGATCGGCCGCGGCCGCTCGATGGCCGTGACCAGCGACTCCACCTGGTTCTGGTCCTTGCCCGCCGCGGGCCAGGGCTCCGACCGGCGGGTCTACGACCGCTTCTGGACCAACGCCCTGCGCTGGCTGGTGCGGGATCCCGATCTCACCACCCTGCGCGTGCGCAGCCGCAAGGACGTCTACCAGCCGGGCGAGAAGGTCGAGCTGGAGGTCGCGGTGCGCGACCAGGACTACGGCGCCGCCCGCGGCGCCCGGGTGAAGGCCGAGGTCCTCGCCACGGACGGCAGCCGCGTCGCCCTCCTCGAGGGCACCGCCGGCGAGGACGGCGTCGCCACCCTGGAGACCACGCCCCCGACGCCGGGCGCCTACAAGGTCATCGCCTCGGCCTCCATGGCCGAGCGCCCCGACACCTCCCTGGGCCAGGAGGTGGGGGTCTTCGCCGTGCGCCGCACGAGCGTCGAGCTCCTGGATCCCGCGCCCCGGCCGGCCATCCTGGAGGCCATCGCCGAGGCCACGAAGGGCTCGCATCACGCCCTGCCCCTCTCGAACCTGCCCGAGCTCGACCTGGTCGATCCCGAGATCGTCGAGGTCGGCCGGAAGAAGAGCGTCGACCTCTGGGATCGCTGGGGCTTCATCGCCCTGATCCTCGGCCTGCTCTCGACGGAGTGGTGGTTCCGCCGGCGCTGGGGTCACCTCTGAGAAGTTCTCCGACCTGCGACTGTTCCCTACATCTCCTACAGCGACAGGGCGATCCCCGATCGCCTAGACTGATCCGCGAGTGGGCGGGGGGCTCGATCACACGCAACCCACACCGACCTGCCGCGCTCCTTTCGGTTTGCTCCCCCGAGTAGAGAGGACGGTGTCGGCATGGTGAAGGCCCCCCCCGGTTCTAGCCGCTCTGATCGTCTGCAGTGGGGCCTTGCTTCCGGCTGAGACCGAGGCGGCGCTCGGCTGTCCCGCAGGCAAGGTCGAGGTGATCACCGACTGCTCGGCCTCGCTCCTCGATGAGGGCTGGTCGCCCGACCTCCGGCAGGCGCCCTGGTCGGTGAGTTCCGACGGCAGCCACTGCATCGTCGAGGCAGACGCGGGCGGGCGCATCGGGATCTCTCGTTTCGATTCCATCACCGGACTCGCAGAACTCTACCGGGTAGCGTTCCGGGTACGGGTAGAGGACCTGGTGCCCACCGCACAGGGTGGAGTCACCTTGCTGGGAACCTCCCAGGACAAGCAGATCCGCCTGGACGTCAACGGCCCCAACGGCAGCAGCAGCACCATCTACCTGGTGGGGGACCCGGTGCCCTTCTCCCTCGACGTCCGGGTGGAGCACGACTTCGAGCTCCTGGCCGAGCGGGACGGAGTGGTGACCCTCCACGTGGACGGGGCCCCTGCGAAGTCCATGCCCTGGGCGAACCTCCTGGACGAGACCGCGGTGCCCGCCGACCAGATTCTGTCGCGGATCCTGGTGGTGGACGCCACGGCAACCTACGACTTCATCGATATCGAAGCCTGCGAACCGGGCCCCGCGGAAAACCTCCAGATCTCGATCCGCACGAGCATCGACCCCGGGGCCGAGAACACCCCCCTGCGAGGCGGCACGGGTCAGACCCTGGCCGGGATGGAGCGGCTCTACGGCACGGCCGAGCGCACGGAACTGTACCTACGCAGCGATCCCGGTAACCCGACCACGGAGCGCATCGTGACAGTCTCGCAAGTGCCCGAGCTGGTGATCCTGGCAACGACGGTTGCCGACGACTCGGTCCGACCGCTGCTGGCCTACGACACCCCGGAGGGCTGGCTGACCGAGATGCGGGTGGTGCTCACGGACCTCTGGATAGACATCGACGGCGAGACCCATCCGGGATTCCAACGGAGCAGTAGTTGACTGCGAATCCCGCTTTCAGACGCTACCGAATCAGCCACCGCCCACGCAGGAGTGGGGTGATGAGTTCCAAGTCTACTGCCCCACCGATATGGACCTCGCGTGGATTACCATGAGCCCAGCTCCGATGGCGGGCTCGGTGGCAGCCTCGTTTCCCATTCCCGGCGAACGGACCCGTCTGGAGCCATGGACCATAGACGAAGAGTTCGGAGGAGAGGGCTGGTATCCCGTACGAACGGAGTTCCCTGACGGGATTCGCTCGAACTCCGGCGCCGCAGGTTGCGAGAGCGTGAGCTCTCGTGGGTCTCGTGCTGCCTTTCTGATGCTGTTCTTGATCCCCGTGTTCTTCCGGCGCCTCATTCAATTGGAACCGGGCAGGCAGCAAGAACACCCGGAAGCAAGGGCCTACAGACCGGCCAGGAGGCAGAGGGCGGCGGCGGCGAGCCCGGCGAGGGCGAGGAGGAAGCCGAGGCAGCCGCAGCCCAGGCAGCCCCCCTTCCTCTCCAGGGTCGCCCGGAAGAAGGCCCGGCCGGCGGACTGCCCGATGAGGGGGAGCGCCGCGATGGCGACCTGACCGGCGGTCCGGCGCCAGCGCTCGCGCTCCTCCTGCTCCAGCTTCTTCTGGAGGATCGCCTTCTGCACCGCCACCCGCTCCCGGTACTTCATCTCCTCCCGCGTGCGGACCACCTCCAGCTCGCCCTCCTCGGGCAGGAAGCGCAGGTGGGCGCCGCAGTACTCGCAGAGGGCCTCGACCTCGCCCAGGGGCAGCTCGAGGGGGGCGGCGCAGTTGGCGCAGTTGCGGGTCTCGGTGGTCATGGGCCGCCCCAATCTACCTCCGGGAGGCGCGAGGGAGCAGCCCCTCGCACCGGGGCTGGCCTCAACGGGCCACCGGTCTAGACTCGCCGCCATGACGGATCACTTCCAGGACAAGGCGGCCGACTGGGACGCGCGGGACACCGTGCGCGAGCTCTCGCGGGCGGTGGGGGCGGCCATCCTCGAGCGCGCGCCCCTCGCCGCCGGACAGCGGGTCCTCGACTTCGGCGCCGGCACCGGCCTCATCGCCGCGCAGGTGGCCGCCCGGGTCGAGCGGGTCACGGCGGTGGACGTCTCCCGGGCGATGCTCGACGCCCTGCTCGCCAAGCCCGAGCTCGAGGGGAAGGTCGAGGCGGTCTGCCAGGACATCCTCGAGGCGCCCCTCGGCCGCAGCTTCGACGGCATCGTCAGCGCGATGGCGATGCACCACGTCGAGGACACGGGGCGGATGATCCGCAGCTTCGCCGACCACCTCGCCCCCGGCGGCTTCGTCGCCCTCGCCGACCTCGACCTCGAGGACGGCACCTTCCACCCGGCGGACGTCGAGGGGGTCTTCCACCAGGGCTTCGACCGCGCCGCCCTCGGCGCGACCCTCGAGGCGAGCGGCTTCGTGGACGTCGACTTCGCCACCGCCCACACCGTCGAGAAGGAGGGCGGGAGCTACCCCGTCTTCCTCGTCCTCGCGCGCAAGGCCTCATGAGCGCGGCGAGGCCCTTCGAGCCCCTGACGCTGCGGCACGGCCCGGACTGGCCCAACCGCTTCATGCTGGCGCCGCTGACCAACCGCCAGAGCCACGCCGATGGCACGCTGGGCGAGGACGAGCTCACCTGGCTCGCCCGGCGGGCCGAGGGCGGCTTCGGGCTGACCATGACCTGCGCGGCCCACGTCCGCGAGCGCGGGGTGGGCTTCCAGGGCCAGCTCGGCATCTGGAGCGACCGCCACCTCGAGGGCCTGAAGCGGCTCGCCGATGCGCTCGCCCGGACGGGGACTCACTCGGCGGTGCAGCTCCACCACGCCGGGCTGCGCACCCCGCCCGACCTGATCGAGGGCGCCCCCGAGGCCCCCTCCGACGACCCGGAGACCGGCGCCCGCGCCCTCGACGCCGACGAGCTCGAGCGGGTGAAGGACGACTTCGTCGCCGCGGCGAGGCGGGCCGAGCGCGCGGGCTTCCACGGGGTGGAGCTCCACGGCGCGCACGGCTACCTCCTCTCCCAGTTCCTCAGCCCGGAGCAGAACCACCGCCAGGACCAGCACGGCGGATCGCTGGAGAACCGCTCCCGCCTCCTCTTCGAGCTCGTCGACCGCATCCGGGACGAGTGCGGGGCCGGCTTCAGCCTCGGCGTCCGGCTCTCCCCCGAGCGCTTCGGCCTGCGCCTGGAGGAGATGAAGGAGGTCGCCCGCCGGCTCCTCGGCGAGGGCAAGATCGACTACCTCGACCTCTCGCTCTGGGACGTCTTCAAGCTGCCCGAGGAGGACCCCCACGGTGACCGGACCCTCCTGGAGCACTTCACCTCCCTGGAGCGCGGCGAGGTGAAGCTCGGCGCCGCCGGCAAGATCCTCACCGGCGGGGACGTCCGCCGCGCCCTGGCGCTGGGGCTGGACTTCCTGGTGATCGGACGGGCCGGGATCCTGCACCACGACTACCCCCGCCGGGTGGAGGCCGATCCGGACTTCGAACCCGTCGCCCTGCCGGTGAGCGTCGACCACCTGCGCTCCGAGGGGGTCGGCGAGGCCTTCGTGGACTACCTGCGCCTGAGGGAGGGCTTCGTCGCGCCCTAGCGAGTCGCCCCGCGCCTCACTCGCAGACCTCCGCGACGCAGGTGCCCGGCTCCACCCGCAGCCGGCAGGTGAAGCCGGCCGCGCACTCGAAGAGGCAGGCCTCCCCCTGTGCGGGGATGAGGACACAGGTGAGGTCGTTGCCGCTCGCGTTGACGCAGGCGAGGCCGGGGCCGCACTCGTTGCCGCCCGGGCAGGGATCCCCCGCGCCCCGCCACGCCGCGCAGGTCTGCCCCGCGCCGTGGTCGCAGAAACCGTCCCGGCAGAGGTAGCCGCTCTGGCAGGGCTCACCCACGCCGGGGCTCGCCTGGCAGGTGCCGCCCACGCAGCCGTGACCGGGCTGGCAGTTGACGTCCGCCGCGCAGGCCTCGCCGGCGCCCACCGGGGCGCCGCAGGTGCCCTCCCCCTTGGCGAAGGAGAAGCAGGTCAGCGGTGGGGCGCACTGGGCCGTGCCCATCAGGCAGGGCTCGCCCTCGCCCGGCAGCGGCTGGCAGGTGCCCCCGGTGGGATCGCAGCCGAAGCCGGCGGCGCAGTCGCTGGCGAAGGTGCAGGGCTCGCCCGCGCCCGCGCCGGGCAGGCACCGCTCGGCCGAGAGATCGCAGCGCAGGCCGTCCGCGCACTGGGCGGTGTCGAGGCAGGGCTCGTAGGCCTGCGCCTTCTCGCCGCAGGTGCCCGCGAGGCGCTTGCCCTCGCAGCGCAGGCCCTCGGCGCAGTGGGGGTTACCGAGGCAGGCCTGGTCGGCGCCGACCCGGGCGACGCAGGTCTGGAGGTCCAGGTTACAGGCCGCCCCCTCGGCGCAGCTCCCCGGCAGGGTGCAGGCGCTCCCCTCGGGGATCCCCGCGGCACAGGTGCCGCCCGCCTCGCAGAAGAGCCCCTCGGTGCAGTGCCCGGCGGCGGTGCAGGCGCCCCCCTCTCCGCGCGGCGCGCCGCAGACCGGGCTGGCCCCGGGCAGGCAGACCAGCGCGTCGGCGCAGGGCAGGGTCGCGGCGCAGACCTCTCCCGCCCCGGAGGGAAGGGTGCAGGTGGAGACCCCGGTGACGCCGGGGGTGCAGACGCCCTCGCCGCCGGCGCAGGGAGCGCCCGCGCTCACCTCGGCGCAGGGCTCACCGGCCGCGGCGGTGTCCCGGAGGGGCTCGCAGGCCTGGCCGGGCGCCGGCTGGCGGCAGCCCTGCCCGGCGTCGGCGATCGCCTGCTCGCAGGCCGCGAGGCCCTCCGCGTCGAGCTTCACGGCGCCGGAGTCGAGGGCGTCCACCAGCGCCTCGGCGTCCTCCCGGCACGCGGCGCTTTCGCGCTCCACGCAGCTGGCGTCGGCCCCGCAGCAGCTCGCCTGGACCTCGCAGCGGGCGGTGGCCAGGCGGGTGCACAGCTCGTCCACCTGCTTCTTGCCGTCCGAGCAGCCGAGGACCCCCAGGAGCAGGGCCAGGCCCAGGATCGGCTCGACGGGATGGTTCCTGCGACGCAGCATGCTTCCTCCGCGGACATTGGAAACACAAAGCCCGGGTCCCTGGAAGTCGAGCGGCGCTCTCGGGCTGCTAGACTTCGGCCATGCTTCGCCTCCTGCCCCTCGCCCTCGGCCTGCTCCTCCTCTCGGCCTGCGCGGGGGATCCGCCGGGCACCGTTCGCGGTTTTCCGGTCCACCCGCCCGAGCTGGCCGAGCAGGCCAGGGACGGTCGGCTGAAGTTCGAGTTCGCCAGCCGGAAGGAGGGCGACGAGGCCCGGGAGCAGATGGCCAGGCAGGCCGAGGCCTCCGGCTGGACGCGGGTGGAGGAGGACTCCTACAAGGACGGCGGCAGCAAGGTCATCGTCTGGCGCAAGGGCTCGGGACCCCGCACCTCCTGCAGCGTCGGCCTCCGACTTCGGCTATGGTCGTTCCCCGGCAAAGGAGGACGGCCATGGGCGAGAGGATCCACGAGGAGCTGGTCTACGAGTACTGGGACTGCGCCTACTGCGACTCGAAGGCGATCCGGGGGGATCAGGAGTCCTGCACCACCTGCGGTCACGCCCGGGACCAGGACATCACCTTCTACCGGCTCGAGGACCGCGAGGAGCAGGTGGAGGCCGAGAAGCAGGCCCGCCACCAGGCGGGCGCGGACTGGATCTGCTCCTTCTGCAACACCCTGAACGCGGCGACCCTGGAGGCCTGCCGCAACTGCTCCGCCAGCAAGGAGCAGTCCGAGAAGAACTTCCTCGAGCACCAGGCGGCCAAGGAGGCCCAGCGCGCCCCGAAGCCCTCGGCCGCGCCCCCGCCTCCGCCGAAGAAGAAGTCCCGCCTGGGCCTCTGGCTGGGCCTCGGCGCGGCGGCCGCCCTGATCATCGGCGGCATCACCTGGGCCACCCGGACCGTGCCGGTGACCTACGAGGTCACCTCCGTACGCTGGGAGCGCAGCATCCCCGTCGAGCGCTACCAGTGGGTGAAGGCCACCAACTGGGAGGACGAGATGGTCGGCGACGACATCCGCCGCCTCGCCCAGCGGGAGAAGCTCCACCACACCGAGCGCCGACAGGTCGGCACCCGCGAGGAGACCTACACCGAGACCCAGAAGGTGAAGACGGGCACCCGGGAAGAGTGCAGCACCTCCTACAAGTCCACCGGCTCGGGCGCCTCGAAGAAGGTGACCAAGTGCCGGGACGTGCCGGTCTACACCGACAAGCAGGTCACCAAGACCCGGACGGTGCCGATCCACAAGGACTTCCCGATCATGAAGACCGAGGTGGACTACCAGTCCAAGCGCTACGCCCCCCGCGACGTGGCCCGGGCCTCGGGCAACGACAACGCGCCGCAGTGGCCGGAGGCGAAGCTCGGCACCGGAGAAGACGGCAAGCCGGATCGGGAGGGCAAGCGCGAGGCCCTCTACCTGGTGAACCTGAAGCGGGCGGCCGGCGACAAGGGGCCCGACACGGTGGAGCTCTCGACCACCGAGCAGCGCTTCACCGACGTCTGGAAGCCGGGCGTGCAGCGCCCGATCGGCGTCTCCAACCTCGGCGGGCTCTCCCTCGAGCCGGGCGACGAGACGCGCTGAATCCAGGCGATCCGGGGCGGTTCTGACGCGGCTCCTCGCGGGTGCTAGGTTTAGGGGGCCTTGGACGACGCACGCGACGACAGCGCGGGGTGGGGCCGTCCCCCAGGTGCGCTCCTCGGCCTTCTCCTGGGGGCCGGCGTACTGGTGATCGGCCTGCTGGCCGGGACGGCGCTCGGTGACCCCCACTTCCACCTCCCGGTGAGCGCAGAGCTCTCTCCGGAGCTGCACGAGCAGTTCGAGGAGAGCTACCACTCCGAGCACTCCCGGCAGCTCGCCCTCGGCGGCGCGGCGCTCATCCTCCTCGCCCTGGCCGGCGCCGGGATGCTGGTCTTCCAGCGCACGACCCGCTCCCATATCGAGCGCCTGGAGCAGGCGCGGCGCCAGGCCGCCCGGGGAGAGGCTCGCTACCGCTCCCTGGTCGACAACATCGATCTCGGGGTGACCCTGATCGACAACGACTACCGGGTCGTGATGTCCAACGTCGCGCAGGGCCGCCTCCTGAACCGCGAGCCCGGGAGCTTCGTCGGCGAGTCCTGCTTCCATGCCTTCGAGCAGCGGGAGTCCCCCTGCTCCCACTGCCCGGGGACGCGAGCCATGGCGAGCGGCCAGCCCCAGTCGGTGGTGACCACGGGCAGGAACCCGGCGGGAGAGCCGATCGAGGTCCAGCTCCGCGCCTTTCCGGTGCTGGACGGCGCGGGCAGCCCCCAGGGCTTCATCGAGATCGTCGAGGACATCACCTGGAAGAAGGACCAGGAGGCGAGGCTGCAGATGGCCCGCTTCTCGGTCGACCACGCCGCCGAGAGCATCTTCTGGGTGCGCATCGACGGCACCTTCGCCGACGTCAACGAGCAGGCCTGCCGCTCCCTGGGCCTCGGGCGCGAGGCCCTGCTCGAGCGCTCCCTCTTCGACATCGCCCCGGAGACCCTGGCGTCGGACTGGCAGACCCGCTGGGAGCAGCTGCGCAGCTCCGGCTCCCTCACCTTCGAGTCCCTCCACCGGCGGGCAGACGGCACCACCTTTCCGGTGGAGCTCATGATGAGCCACCTGGAGAGCGAGGGGCAGGAGCTGGCCTGCATCTTCGCCCGGGATCTCTCCGGGCGCCTCGAGGCCGAGGAGGAGCGGCTCCACCTCGAGCGGCAGGTGCAGCACGCCCAGAAGCTGGAGAGCCTGGGCGTGATGGCCGGGGGCATCGCCCACGACTTCAACAACCTGCTGATGGGGGTGCTGGGGAACGCCGAGCTCCTGCGGATGCGCCTCCCCAAGGAGGAGGTGTTCCTCGGCCACCTGGACGGGATCGAGACCTCCGCCACCCGGGCCGCCGAGCTCTCCCGCCAGATGCTGGCCTTCTCCGGCAAGAGCCTGGTGAAGGTCGACCGCCTCGATCTCAACCAGCTCATCGAGGAGATGATCCACCTCTTCGAGGCCGCGATCTCCCGGAAGGCCGTCCTCCAGCTCGAGCTCGCGCCGGACCTGCCGGAGGTCGAGGCGGACTCCACCCAGATCCGCCAGGTGATCCTGAACCTGATCACCAACGCCTCCGAGGCCGTGGAGGACGGCATGGGCGTCATCCGGGTGAAGACCTCCCGCATCCACGCGGACGAGGCGCTCCTGGCCAACACCTACCTCGACGAGAAGCTCGAGCCGGGCTGCTACTCGGTGATCGAGGTCTCCGACACCGGCTGCGGCATGGACCTGGAGACCCGGGAGCGGATCTTCGATCCCTTCTTCACCACCAAGTTCACCGGCCGGGGCCTGGGCCTGGCCGCGGTGCTGGGGATCGTCCGGGCGCACCGCGGCGCCATCCAGATCGAGAGCGAGCGCGGCCAGGGCACGACCATCCGGGCCCTCCTGCCCTGCCTGGAGGCCGCGGAGCAGGCCGCCGAGGCGCCGCCCTCACAGCTCGATCTGGACGCCTGGCGGGGCCAAGGGACGATCCTCGTCGTCGACGACGAGCCGACCATCCGCTCCATCTCCCGCATCGGTCTGGAGATGAAGGGCTTCGAGGTCCTCCTGGCCGAGGACGGCCACCGGGCGATCGATGTCTACGAGGCGAACGCCGACGCGATCGTCCTCGTGGTCCTCGACATGACCATGCCCCGGATGGACGGCCCCGAGACCCACCGGCAGTTCCTCGCCCGCGGCCTGAAGGTCCCGGTGATCCTCGCGAGCGGCTACAGCGAGGCCGAGGCCACCGAGCGCTTCTCCGCCGCGGGCCTGGCTGGCTTCCTCCCCAAGCCCTTCGCCCCCGCGGAGCTCGTGGCGCAGGTCCGCAAGGCGCTCGAGGGCTAGAGGACCTCCCTAGTTCGCGTCGAGCTCCTCCTCGGCGATCAGCCTCTCGAGGAGCCGCTCGAGGAAGAGCTGCTTCTCCTTGAGCCGGTCACGGAAGGCCGCCCGGTCGGTGTGGGAGATCTCCATCCGCAGGTCGGCGAGGTAGCTCTCCAGCACGCCCTCCAGGACCAGGACCTCATCCAGGTTCATCTCGATCTGGGGCATGACATCACCTCCGGCTCCAATCTAGGCACCGCGCCCGTAGTAGGCTGGAGGCCGGATGGAAGAGCGCAGCGCGATCCGGGCCCAGGCCCTCTCGTCCCTGGGGGATCCCCTCCCCCCCATCCCGACCTCCCCGCTCTACCAGGGAGCGCTGCTGGTGGTGGGCGTGGCGATGGTGCTCCTGCCCCTCGTCTACGTCTCGCTCATCCTCGCCACCGCCTACGGGGTCCTCCTCTACGGCCTGCGCGGCACCGCCGTCTTCGAGGGCATGGAGGGGCGCAGCATGCTCCTGGCCCTCCTGGTCTACGTCGGCCCGCTGGTCGCCGGCGTGATCCTGATCCTCTTCATGGTGAAGCCCCTCTTCGCGCGGCCGGCGATGGAGGAGGGCTGGCTCGAGCTCGATCGGGAGAGCGAGCCCTTTCTCTTCGCCTTCGTCGAGCGGCTCTGCAAGACGGTGGGCGCCCGCCCGCCGAAGATCATCCGGATCGACAACCAGGTGAACGCCTCGGCCAGCTTCCACCGGGGCTGGATCGGCCTCCTCAGCGGGGACCTGGTGCTCACCCTCGGCCTGCCCCTCGTGGCCGGCATGTCCCTGCGCCAGCTCACCGGGGTGCTCTCCCACGAGCTGGGCCACTTCGCGCAGTCGGCCGGCATGCGCCTGACCTACGTCATCCGCTCGGTGAACGGCTGGTTCCACCGGGTGGTGCACGAGCGCGACGCCTGGGACGAGTGGCTGCGGCGCTCGAGCGAAGAGTGGGACTTCCGGGTCGGCATCATCCTCTACCTGGCCCGCTTCTGCGTCTGGCTCACCCGCCTTCTGCTGACCGTGCTGATGTACGTCGGCCACGCCATCTCCAGCTTCATGCTCCGGCAGATGGAGTTCGACGCCGACCGCTACGAGGCGAGGGTGGCCGGCTCCCCGACCTTCGAGAAGACCGCCCGGCGCCTGACCGAGCTCTCGATCTGGATGCACGGCGCCCGGGCCGACGCCCAGATGGCCGCCCGGGACGGTCGCCTGCCGGATGATCTCTCCCTGCTGCTGCTGGCCCAGGAGAGCGAGGTCGACCCCAGCCTGATCGAGGCGCTGCAACAGGAGCAGCTCGAGCGGAAGACCCACTGGGCCGACACCCACCCCTGCGACGCCCGGCGGATCGCCTCGGCGCGCGCGGAGGAGGCGCCCGGGGTCTTCCAGGTCGAGGCCCCGGCCCGGCTGCTCTTCCAGGACTTCGCTGCCCGCGCGCGGCGCCTCACCCTCGCCGACTACGAGCGAGAGCTGGGGGCCGAGACCGTCGGCGCCCTGGCTCTGATCCCGACCTCCGTCGTCATCGCCGGCCGGGAGCTGGAGAACGCGGCCCGCAAGGCCGCCGACCGCTTCTTCCAGGGGCAGCTCCAGATGCTGCGCCCCCTGACGCTCCAGCTCCCGGAGGCCGCCGGTGAGCGCGAAGCCGTCCTGGCCCGGCTGGAGACCCTGCGCGAGGCGCTGCTCGCGCGCAGCGAGAGCTACGCGGCCGCCTTCGCCCGCTACGACGAGGCCGACACCGCCCGCCTGGAGGCGCACCGGGGCGAGGCGCTGGTCGAGGCCGGCTTCCGGCTGGAGCCGGGGCAGTTCGGGTTGACCGCGTCGACCACCGAGGAGGCCACCGCCAGCATCTCCCAGGCGCGCGCCCGCATGCGCACCCTCTCCCCCGAGCTGGAGACCTACGAGCAGCTCGGCCGGGAGCGCCTCGAGGCGGCCCTCGGACTGCTCCTGCACGACCCCGCCCTCCTCGCCCGGCTCGAGGAGGGTGAGGCCCGGGCGGCCCAGGCGCGCCTGCTCCTGCCCCTCTGCCACACCCTGGTGGAGGCCACCCCGCTCATCGAGGAGCTGCAGGAGCGCTTCGTCGCCAGCCTGATCCTCGCCGAGCAGATCCAGGCCGGGGGCGGCGACGAGAAGACCTACTCGGTCCTGCGGAGCCGCACTATCACCATGCGCGGCAAGCTCAAGGAGCTGCGGTCCGCGCTCGGCGACGTCCTCTACCCCTTCGTCACCGGCGCCGGGATCGCGCCGGGCACCTCGACCGTCGCCGAGCTCACCTTCCCCCGGCTGCCCGCGGCCGACGACATCGGAGAGGTCCTCGATCTCTGCGCCGAGGTGCTCACCAAGCTCTCCCCGCTCAACTACCGGGTCGTCGCCCACCTCGCCGCGCTCGCCGAGGCCGTGGAGGAGGCCCTCGGGCTGCCTCCCCTGGACACCCCGCCCCCGCTGCCGCCGCCCGCGACGGACTAAACCAGAGATCATGATTCCCGAACAGCGGATGGCGCCGCGGACGTGCCCGAATGCGAGGAAGGGCGAGGGAGCCTAGCCTTAGCTAGGTGACCGAGGCCTGACGCGGCAGGCGGGTGCGGCCTGCAAGCCAGACGTGATCGGGAATCGTGATTTCTGGTTTAGGGCGCCTCGGGGGAGCCGTTGAGGTGCCGGCCCTGCACGTTGGTGGTCCCGCAGAGCCGCACCTCGTGGGTGGCGCCGGGGAAGGCGTTGCAGGTGGTCACCGGCTCGGCGGGGAAGGCGCTCGCCAGGGCGAGGGTGAAGCGCGCCGCAAAGGTGCCCGCGCGGCCGGCGAGGTCGGTGCCGTCCGAGACGCTGGCCCCGTCCTGCGAGGTGCCGTGGAGCGAGGCCACCCGCAGGTCGGGCTCGGCCTCGGTCAGGCCTCGGTGGAGAGCGTGGAAGCTGCTCGCCACCTCGTGGGCCGGATCCGAGATCGGATAGGGCTGGTCGCCTCCGCCGCAGACGGTGGTGGTGCCGTCGCAGGCGCTGGGGGTGTCGCTGGCGCAGCGGTGGCTGCCGGAGACCAGCACTCCTCTCAGGTCGTGGGTCTCGAAGCCCTCCCTCGCCTGATCGAGGGTGCCGAGATCGTAGGCAGAGCTCGTAGGTCGCCGCGCGCGCGGCCCCCAGCGCCGCCTCCGGATCACCGGCGAGGTAGGCCTCGACCGAGTGGCGCAGAGCGCTCGCCGCCGGGGCGCCGAGATCCTCGAAGGCGCCGCTGCCCGCGGCCGGGGGCTGGATCCGGGCGGGCTGGAGGGCGGCGCCGAGCAGGGCTGTCGCTGACGTTCGCATCCCCTCCATTCTAGCCACCCGAGCGCAGCCGCTCCCGGAAGCGCGCGAGGGTCTTCACCCGGCAGAGCTTACCGACCCAGCGCTGCAGCTCGGGATCGTCCACCTGCCGCACCGCCTCCTTGAGCTTGGAGACGATCTGCACCTCACCCTGGAACATCCCGGCGTAGACCTCGAGGAGGGCCTCGAGGTGCGAGGCGACCTCCTCATGGCGGGCCTGGCCGGTGGGGCGCGCCGGGGCCCGCCCCCGGATCCGCTCGAAGAGGAGCGGATCGGAGATCGCGCCGCGGCCGATCATCAGGCCGGCCGCGCCGGTCTCCTCGAGCACCCGCCGGGCGTCCCCGGGGCTGCGCACGTCCCCGTTGGCGATCACCGGCAGGGAGGTGGCCTCGACCAGCCGCCGGGTGATCGCGTGGTCGGCCTCGCCCTCGTAGCGCTGCGCCACCGTGCGCGGGTGGAGGATCAGGAAGTCCGCCCCGCCCTCCTCGAAGAGGGGCACCAGGGCGAGGATCTGCTCGGGGTCGTCGAGGCCCGCCCGGGTCTTCACCGAGAGGGAGCCCGGGACGAGCGGCCGCAGGGCCGAGAGGAGGGGCAGCACCGTGCCGGGATGGCAGAACATCCCGCCGCCGGCGAGCTCGGACTTCATCCTCCCGAAGGGGCAGCCCATGTTCAGGTTCAGGTGCTCGATGCCCAGCTCCACCAGCTCCCGGGCGGCCTCCACCACGCTCTCGTCCAGCTTGCCGATGAGCTGCACCACCAGGGGGATGCCCTCGTGCGCGGTGGTGGCCTCCGCCAGATCGCTCGCGGCGATGAGCTGCCTCGCCCCGGGGCGCACCCGCACGAACTCGGTGAAGAGCAGATCCGGCCGCCCGAGCCGGGCCTGGACCCCGCGCAGACCCCGGTTGGTCAGCCCCTGCATCGGGGCCAGCATCAGGGGCGTCTGGCCCTCGGGCCAGGGCAGGCGGCGCTCGCTCATGGCCGGGGACGCTACCGCCTCCGGGGCGGGGGCTGCCACCCGCGAAGGGCGCCCGGCGCTTACCTTCCCCGCCCTGAATCGCTTCGGGCGGTCCCATCCGGTAGATTGCGGGCCGGCTTCCTTCGGAATGGAGCGACGAGAACCGATGCGAACGACTGCCCTCCTCCCCGCCCTCCTCCTCGGCCTCGCCCTGCCCGGGCCGGCCTCGGCCGGAGACTCGAGCCTCGAGACCCGGGCCCGCCTCGACCTGCGCGGCGGCAGCACCGACACCTACGCCCTCGACGAGGGTGAGAGCGGCGGCGGCTCGGTCTTCGGCGCCCGCCTGCGCCTGGACGCGAGCTACGCCATCGATCCCGCCCTGAAGATCCTGGCCCAGGTCGACCTGACCTCCTTCGACCTCTACACCGCCATGCCCGAGATGGAGGGGCTGGGCTGGACCGACGCCCACCCGGGCTTCGGCGGCCGCAGCCTGCGCTTCGATCCCCGCCACCTCTACGCGGTCTGGACCACCTCGAAGGGTCAGCTGCGGGTCGGCGCTCAGAGCAGCCAGTGGGGCCTGGGCCTGGTGGCCAGCAGCGGGGACAGCGAGCCCATCTGGGGCGTGGCCCGCAACGGCGACCTGGTCTTCCGCGCCCTCTTCATCACCCGGCCCCTCGAGTTCCTCTCCGACGGGCAGCTGGGGAAGGAGCTCTACCTGGGGGTCGGCGGCGACCTGGTCCACCGGGACGAGAACGCCGAGCTCTTCTCCGGAGACCGCGCCCTGCAGGCCGTCGGCAGCCTGATCTGGCGCCACCGGCCCGGGCAGCAGGAGGTGGGCATCTACCTGGCCTACCGCGCCCAGAAGGACCGGGCCGACACCGCGGGCCTGCGGGCCGACCTGAACGTGCTGGTCGCCGACGCCTACGGCCGCTGGCAGGGGCAGCTCTTCGATGGGCTCTCCGGCCTGGCCGAGGGCGAGCTCGCCCTGCTGACCGGCCACACCACCCGCCTGCGCCCGGAGGCCTCCCCCGACGGGGTCGACGTGCTGGCGCTGGGCTGGGCCGCCCACGGCGAGCTGAAGCTCGACGAGGCCGGGGTCTCGGCCGGGCTCTGGGCCGTCTACGCCAGCGGGGATCAGAACACCGAGGACGACCAGCTGCGCCGGATGCGCCTCGACCCCGACTTCAAGCCCTCGCTCATCCTCTTCGAGCGGGTCCTCGCCGACTCCAGCGCCCGCAACCGGGCCCGGATCGCCGATCCCAGCCGCACCAACATCCCGCAGGCCGGCAGCCAGTTCCTCCCCACCGGCGGCAGCGTCTCGGGCGCCTTCCTCGTGGGCCCGGTCATCTCCTACGACACGCCGCTGGCGGGCCTCTCGGTGAAGGCCGGCCTGATGTGGGCCCGGGCCACCGCCGACCTCGAGGATCCCTATGCCTCCTTCGCCACCGGCGGGACGCCGGTGAACCTGCAGGGGGGCAAGCCCGACCGGGAGCTCGGCCTCGAGCTCGACCTGGGCCTGCGCTACGAGCGCCAGCTCACCGACACCCTCTCCCTCGTCGCCCTCGCGGAAGGCGGCTACTTCCTCCCCGGCGCCGCCTTCGCCGGAGTGGACACCACGATGGACCCGATCCTGGCCGGCTACCTCGCAGGCCGCCTGCAGTGGAGGCTCCCCTGATGTCGTCGCGCAAGCTCTCCTCCCTCCTCTTCGCGCTCCTGCTCTCGGGCACCGCCTGCCTCTCCCCGGGTGAATCCCCCGAGGGCATCGGCCGGACCCTCCAGACCCTCGGGCCGAAGGTGACCTGGGACCTCGACGCCAAGCCCCTGCCCGAGATCCCCTTCCCCAACGACATCGCCACCCGCCTGGACCCCACCTCTCCGACGGGGCGGCGGGTGAACATCAGCCTCGACGCGCCGACCCGCTTCGAGCGCGAGCTGCGGGAGAAGGCCGCCGACCTCACCGGCTTCGCCGGCTTCTCGCCGATCACCGTGGGCTTCGATCAGCCCCTCGACCTCTGCAACATCGCCCGCAAGCACCACTTCGACGACGACCTGACCAACGACGTCGCCTACATCATCAACGTCACCGAGGGCCCGGACTTCGGCGAGATCGTCCCCATCGACATGAGCCGGGGCTTCTTCCCCACCCTCCTCGAGGATCGCAACGACTACTTCGACGGCGATCCGGGGACGGGGACCAACCTCCTGCTGGCCGACCACCCCTACCCGCCGGCGGCCTGCCCCGAGCTCTTCGAGTACGACCTCAACACCTTCTACGAGCACGAGACCAACACCCTCCTGCTGCAGCCCATGTATCCGCTGCAGCAGAAGGCCACCCACGCCATCGTCCTGACCCGCAACCTGATCGGTGAGAACGGCCACGTCATCCAGTCGCCCTTCGAGTGGGTGAACCACGTCCGGCAGACCGCCGCCCTCTCGGCGCTCGAGGACGCGGTCGCCGCCGGTCACCTCCCGGACGGCACCGTCGTGGACATCGGCCTCGAGCTCGACGACATCGCCTTCGCCTGGACCCTCACCACCCAGGACGCCTCGGGGGACCTCCTCGACATCCGGCGCGGCCTCTACGGCCACGGGCCCTTCGCGGCCCTGGCCGACGAGTACCCCATCGACGCCGAGACCGTGCAGTTCATGCAGCTGGCCCGCGACTTCGCCCCCCCGGGCGAGTCGCCGGTGATCCTGAAGATGGAGAAGCTCCTCGACACCCTCGGCGACGTGCTCGGCCCCCTCCTCGAGGGCACCGCCGACGTCGGCCCGCTGCTCGAGACCCTCGACAACATCGACTACATGGTGAGCGGCAAGGTGAAGGTGCCCTACTTCATGGGCGACCGGGACGGTATCCGCACCGAGGACAGCCCCGGCTGCCGCGAGCCGCGCGGCGACGGTTGGAACTGCGTCCGAGGCATCATGGGCGACGAGGACGAGAGCTTCGACGTGAACCAGCACACCGGTGAGATGGTGCAGGAGCCGGCCGAGGCCCACTTCTGGTGCTTCGTCCCCAAGCAGCACCTCAACAAGAACCCGGGCCAGCCCTTCCCGGTGATCAACTACAGCCACGGCTACTCCTCGGCCCGGGTCGAGGCGCTGGCCTTCGGCGGCACCCAGGCCGGCTTCGGCCTGGCCACCTGCACGGTCGCGGCCCACGCCCACGGCGTCGGCCTGGACAACCCCCTGCCCGGCCTCATCTGGTCGCTCTTCGACGAGAGCGATCTGGCGCCGGTGTGGGAGGACCTCGCCCCGGACAAGGCCCGGGATCTGAACAACGACGGCGTCCCCGACGTGGGCGGCGACTTCTTCACCTCCGACGCCTTCCACACCCGGGACGTGGTCCGGCAGACCGTCGTCTACCACCTGATGGTCATGAAGATGCTGCGCAGCTTCGACGGCCGGATGGGGCCCGACGTCAGCGGAGACGGGCAGCCCGACGTGCTCGGAGACTTCGACGGGGACGGCAAGCCCGACCTGGGCGGCCCGGACAACGACTACTTCGCCTGGGGCACCTCGATGGGCGGCCTCCACTCCTCGATCGTCGCCGCGGTCGAGCCCGCGATCACCGCCGCCGCCCCCAACGCCGGCGCCGCGGGCCTCTTCGACGTGGCCGTGCGCTCCTCGCTGGGCGCGGTCGTGGACGCGGTCTGGCTGCCCCTGATGGGCCCGGTCTTCCACGGCCGCCTCGAGGGCGACGGGACCTTCAGCCTCCAGACCATCGTCTCGGACGTGAACAAGGACGCGAAGATCCCCATCGCAGTGCGCACCGGCGTGGAGATCGGCGACGAGATCCTCCTGGAGAACCTCACCAACGGCGAGACCGACATCGGGGTGGTGCGCGAGGACGGCCACTTCCGCCGCTCGCTCCCCTGCGACGCGGTCTCCGGCTGGGAGAAGCGGGCCGCCATGGGCTTCGACGTCCTCGACGTCGAGTCCGAGGACTACGGAAAGGATCCCCTCCCGATCGTCGAGGACGGCACCCGCTTCGGCGACGCCCTGCGGATCCGCGGCTGCGTGGGCCCCTGCGTCTTCGACGAGGCCGGCAACCTGACGAACGAGCGCTTCGTCGTCGATCAGTTCGAGGAGGGCGTCGACAAGCCCCACGCGGACGCCGACGGGAGCGTCGTGGGCGTGAAGTTCCAGGGCACGATCTACCCGAATGGCAGCCCCCTGGCCGCGGTCTCCGAGGGCTTCGGTCACGAGCGCCAGAGCCCCGACCTGCGCCGCCTGCGGATCATCGCCGGCTTCATCCAGGAGCCGGGCGATCCGGTGGCCTACAGCCGCTACTACCTGAAGGAGAAGGACAAGATGGAGGCCCGCTGGGCCGGCGCCGAGCCCGACGTCGAGTTCGGCACCCGGGTGATGACCGTGGTCACCCTCGGCGACACCACCGTGCCGGTGAACGGCGGGGTGATGCTCAACTGGACCTCCGGCTTCTTCGGCACCTACGCCGAGGGCCTGCCGAAGCTGCGGTGGCTGCGGGACAACTACGTCCTGGAGGCCGTCGAGGAGTACCGGGCCTACCACTGGGGCGGCCGGGTGCTCTTCGACCCCGACAACCTCTCCAACGGCACCGACGGCTTTCAGGTCGACGGCGTGCCCGCGCCCCGGCCGCCGCCGGGGGAGGAGCTTCGCCTGACCTACTCGCCTCCGGGTGAGGAGGGGGTCTACGGGATGCGGATCCCGGCGGTCGAGCCACGGGGGGCCCACGTCTTCCTGGTGCCCGATCCCAGCCTGCCCTTCGACGTGAACCGCTACATGGTCACCGCCATCGGCGCCTACTTCGACAGCCGCGGCACCCGCATCCGCGACGAGATGTGCATGCACGACGACACCTGCGACTGGGTGCCCTGGAACCAGTGATGGAGACCCCCATGGTCGACTTCTGGGACGTCCACGGCATCCTCTTCGTCATCTGCCTCTTCTTCTTCCCGAGGCTGACGATGCTCTTCGCCACCGCCTGGGGCGGGGTGCTCTGGTGGGTGGGCTGGCTCTTCGCCCCCCGCCTCACCGTGGCGATCCTGGCGACGACCTACTACTGGGAGAGCAACACCGTGCTGGTGGTGCTCACCTGGCTCTGGGCGCTCGGCGGCGAGGGTGGAGAGAAGGGCGCCGCCCGCCGTGGCATCCGCCGGAGGCGCGCCTCGCAGCAGGAGGTCGAGCTGAGCTGATCGGCCCGATCTTCGTGGGCTGCCCCGGGAGCTTTCACCCGGCCCCCAACGTTGTAGTCTCCCGGTCATGCAGGGGATGAGGGGGAGGAGGAGTTCGATGCTCCGGGCGCTCGGCCTGGTGGCCGTGCTCTGCGCCGTGGCGCCCGGGCGCGGCCTGGCCGCGGAGGCGCTGGCCACCGCGTCGGCGATCAGCCTGGAGGACGAGCTGGAGTTCCTGGTGGCCGAGGACTTCATCGCCTCCGAGGTGACGGTGGCGTCGATCCGGCCGCTCCCCACCCGCCTCTCTCCCGGCATCGTCAGCGTGCTGACCGGCCAGGAGCTGATGAGCGTGGGGGCCCGCGACCTGATCGACGCCCTGCAGCTGATCCCCGGCCTGGCCTTCGGGGTGGACGTCCAGGGGGTCGTGGGCCTCGGCGTGCGGGGACTCTGGGGACACGAGGGCAAGGTGCTCCTCCTCCTCGATGGTCACGAGCTCAACGAGAGCCACTACTCGACCCTGCAGTTCGGCAACCACCTCCCGGTGGAGCTGATCGACCGGGTGGAGATCATCCGGGGCCCCGGCTCGGCCCTCTACGGCGGTCATGCCGAGCTTGCGGTGATCAACATCGTCACCCGGGTGGGCAGCGGCGCCGAGGGCGTGCACGCCTCGGCGAGCTGGGGGCAGACCCTCGAGACCTGGGCGCGCCGCCGCGTCACCCTCGGCTGGGGTGGGAGCGTCGGCGACCTCCAGATCGGCGTCGCGGGCTGGCTCGGGCAGGGTCAGCGCAGCGACGGGATCTTCCGGGACAGCACCGGGGCGACCCTCGATCTGCAGGGCCAGGCCGATCTCGATCCGGCCGGGCTCGACCTGCGGCTCGCCTGGAAGGGCCTCACCTTCTCCTTCCTCCACGACAGCTACCGCACCACCCACCGGACCGGCTACGGCGAGCTCCTCGCGGCGCCGGCACCCGCCGACTTCACCTCGACCTACCTCGAGCTCGCCTGGAACGCCGCCCTGAGCGAGCGCCTGACCCTCACCCCCCGGCTGCGCTGGCACCGGCAGGCCCCCTGGCGCACCCCGGGGATGAGCCCCGACGATCCCAACTGGTTCGACAGTCCGGTGCAGCGAGGGCGAGCCGGGCTCCAGCTCGAGTACCAGACCGCCCAGGGGGTCGATCTCATCTTCGGGGTCGAGGGCTACATCGACGAGGCGACGCTGCCCGAGGAGGTCCTCGAGGAGAAGACCTTCTCGAACGGCGGCCGCCGCTTCCAGATCAAGCGGGCTGCGGCGCACCTGCAGGCCCTGATCGACGTGGCCGAGGGCACGCTGGCGCTCGGCGCCCGCTACGAGGCCAGCAGCCGCTTCGACGCCTCGCTGGTGCCGAGGGTGGCCCTCACTCAGCCCTTCGGGCGCTTCCACTTCAAGCTCCTCGCCGCCCGGGCCTACCGCGCGCCGAGCATCCAGAACATCGACCTGGGCCCCGGCATCACTCCGGAGACCACCGACGTCGTCGAGGCGGAGGTCGGCTACCTCCTCACCGACACCCTCTCCCTCGCCCTCAACCTCTTCGACACCACGCTGCGCGGCCCCATCGTCTACCAGTACGATCCGATCACCTTCGAGGAGGGCTACGTCAACGGCACGCAGGTGCACACGCGGGGCTTCGAGGTGGAGGGGCGCTGGAGACACCGCTGGGTCGCCCTCCGGGCGAGCTACGGCTTCTACGTCGCGATGGGAAGGCAGACCCAGGAGGTCTTCGGAGTCCCCGGGCACCACGGCGAGCTCCTCGGGCTCCCCGCCCACAAGCTCTCGATCGTGGCCACCTGCCCGCTCGGCTCCCACCTGCGCCTCGCCCCGGGCCTGGTCTTCCTCTCCCGCCGGTGGGCCCGGACCACCGACCCCGCGGGGGCGGCCTCCCTGGAGGCGCTGCCCGCCGCCGCGCTCCTCGATCTCGCGCTCGAGGCGCACGACCTCGGGGTGGAGGGGCTCTCGATCTCGCTCTCGCTGCACGATCTCCTCGGCGCCGAGCCCGCCTTCGCGCAGCCCTACGACGGGGGCCACCCTCCCCTGCCCGGGCCCTCCCGGGAGCTCCTCCTGCGCGTGAGCTGGACGCCGGGCGGATAGTTTCGTCGTTCAGGTGCGGCCCCTCGTATGGGTAGACGAACCCGAAACGAGCGAGGCCCTCCATGCCGACCCGCGCCCTCCCGAAGATCGCCGCCCTCCTCTCCGCCCTCCTGCTCGGCGCCTGTGGTGGCGCGGTGGACTCGGACCACGAGGCCGAGCTGGCCTACCTCGGCCTCGACGGCGCCGTCGGCCGGGCCCTCCTCCTGGGCATGAGCGGCTTCAACGCCGCCACCAGCGCGAACATCCCCCAGCAGGTCGGGGACGGCGACGTGGCCGGCACCATGACCGTGGCCGGGCAGGTGGATCAGGGCGCCTCGGCGAACAAGGGCCTGCGGCTGACCGTCGCCCTCGACGGGTACCAGGACGTCACCGACGTGGACCAGGACGAGGACGAGGAGGTGGTGGTGAGCTACACCACCGCCGAGGCCGCGCCGATGAGCCTCGAGCTCTCCCTGCGCAACATCCCGGACGGCACCTTCACCGGCACCTTCGGCGGCACCGCCACCATGGAGGGTGACCTGGAGGGCGAGGTCACCCTCGACCTGACCCTCTCGGGCTCGATCGAGGAGGATCCGGACGCGGCCGGTGAGATCCGCCGGGTGACCGGCACCGTCCAGGTCACCGGCACCGCCACCAACTCCGGCGGCGGCGTCTACGACATCGATCTCTCGATCTGATCCGGAGGCTCGCGCCTACTCGGCGAGCTGGAGGCCCGGGGGCACCGCGGGCTTGTGCTCGACCTTCGAGGCGAGGCTGTTCAGCGCACCCTGCAGGCCCTCCTCGAGGACCGGGTGGTAGAAGGGCATCGCCAGCAGGTCGAAGACGGTGAGGCCCTGCTGGATGGCCCAGGCCAGCTCGTGGGCGAGGTGCTCGCCGCCGGGGATCGCCATCTCGGCGCCCAGCAGCTTGCCGTCCGATCCGTCGCCGTAGACGCGCAGGAGGCCCCGGGCCTTGCCCATCACCCGCGAGCGGGCCTGGCGCATGAAGTTCTGCTCGCCGATGGCGGCCCCGCGCGCCTCGGCGTCCGCGAAGCTCATCCCGACCCGGCAGACGTTGGGGTCGGTGAAGGTGATGCCGAGCATCGCCTTGCGCGCGAAGCGCAGGGGCTCGTCCCGCCCGGCGTTGATGCCGGCGATGCGCCCCTCGTCGGTGGCCTCGTGGAGCACCGGCCGGTCGCCGGAGAGGTCGCCGGCGAGGAAGATCGGCAGCCCCTCGACCTTCATCGTGGCCGGGTCGAAGGCCGGCACGCCCCGGGCGTCGACCTCGACGCCGAAGCGGCCCAGGTCGAAGCCGGCGGTGTTGGGCCGGCGGCCGATGGACACGAGCACCTTGTCCACCACCACGCTCACCTCACCGGCGCTCAGCTTCAGGGCCTCGCCCTCCTCGCTGATCTCGACGGCGTGGCCCAGGTGGATCGGGAAGTCCTCCTCGAGGGCCTGCTTCGCCGCCTCGGCGACCTTGGGGTCGGTGAGGCCGCCGATCCGGTCGAGGGCGTCGAAGCCGTGGACCTCGACCCCGAGGCGCGCGAGCACCTGCCCGAGCTCCAGGCCGATCACCCCCAGGCCGACCACCGCCACCCGGGCGGGGAAGTCCTCCTGCTCGAAGAAGACGTCGGAGGTGAGGATGCGGTCGCCGAAGGCCTTCCAGGGGCCGGGCACGATGGAGGAGGAGCCGGTGGCCAGCACGATCGTGCCGGCCCGGATCCGCTCGCCGTTCACCTCGATGAGGTCGGGCTCGAGGAGCTTCGCGTAGCCGTCGATGAAGTGCCCCTGGTGGAGCTGGTCGGTGCCGTCGAGGGTGCGCGCCACGAAGAAGTCGCGCATGGAGCGGATCTTCTTCATCGCCGCGGGGATGTCGATCGAGAGCCCCCCGGCGCCGCGGATGCCCTCGTCCTCGAAGGCCGCCCGGCGGTGGAAGTCCTCGGCCACCTGGATGGCGACCTTCGAGGGCATGCAGCCCACCCGGGCGCAGGTGGTGCCCATGGGCCCGCCGTTGATGAACACGAAGCTCTTGCCGCTGCGCGAGACCTGCCGCAGGGCGTTGCGCCCGGCGGTCCCGGCGCCGATCACCGCCACGTCGACCATCTTCTCCATCGTCTTCTCTCCTCGCTCGAGTGCTCTGCCCCTTGGGAGCCGGCCGAGGCGAAAAGGATGCGCCGATCCGTCGCTCAGTCGTCGAAGAAGAGGCCGTAGGGACGCGAGAGGTCGGCCTCCACCTCGGCCAGGCCGAAGGTGCGGGCGTAGCGGAAGGTCTCGCGCCCCTCGAAGAAGATCAAGACCGTGGGCACGGCGAAGATCCGGTGCTGGGCGGCCAGCGCGGTGGACTCCCCGCCCGCCTGGGCCAGGGCCCGGCCCCGGGCGATCCTCGGGAAGCGCTCCTCGAGGAGGGCCCAGACCTTGGGCTCCATGACCTGGCAGACCTGGCACTGCTCGCCGGCGAAGTAGACGGCGGCCGCGGGGTTCTCGGAGACGAAGGCGTCGAGGGCTTCCAGGGATTCCAGGTTCATCATGAGCTCGCGGAGGTGTAGTGCCTTAGAGCCCAGAGCCAGGTGAAACGACTCACGAGGAGGAGCCCGGCGGCGACCCCGGCCGTCTGGAGGGCCAGGGCGGGCTCCAGGCGGCCCAGGAGGGCCAGCGCCGGATAGCTGGTGACCACCGCCACCGGGATGACCACCGTGAGCACCACCCGCACCCAGCCGCGGTAGACCGAGACCGGCCAGCGGCCGGCGTCGAGGACGGCGGTGAGGAGGAAGCGCAGGTTGTCCACCCGGACGAACCAGAAGGAGGTCGAGATGACCACGATCCAGAGGCCGTAGATCGCGACCAGGCCGGCCCCCAGCAGACCGAGGGCGGTGAGGACGCCGAGGGGCGTGGGGGTGGGCAGCGCCCAGAGCGCCCAGAGGGTGACCCCCACGCCGGCGAGGAAGTCCCAGATCCGGGCCGGCGCCACCCGCTGGAGGCTGGCCGCCACCTGGGCGTCCACCGGCTTGAGGATCAGGTAGTCCAGCGAGCCGGTGCGCACGCCCTCGACCACCGCCGCCAGGTTCGGCTCGATGGTCAGCCCCACCAGCCCCTGGAGCATGAGGAAGAAGCCGGTGACCAGGAGCGACTCCTCGAAGCTCCAGCCGGCGACCTCGGCGGCGTGGTCGTAGACGAAGACCAGGGGCAGGACCAGGCCCAGGGTGCCGGCGGCCCCGGTGAAGAAGTCGACGAGGAAGCTCGCCCGGTACTGGGCGGCGTTCATCAGGGCGACCCGCAGGAGGGCGCCGAGGAGGCGCAGGCTACGCACCCACGGCCCCGTAGCGGCGGACGCCCCGGCGCCAGAGCACCCGGGCGGTGAGGAGGGCGGCCAGCAGCCAGAGGGCCTGGATGCCGACCACCGACCAGGGGTCCGGCGCGGTCTCCATCCAGACCTCGATGGGGGCGCCGAGGGCGGCGTGGAAGGGCAGCCAGCGGGCCACCGCCTCGACCCCCTCGGGCAGGAGGGGCAGCGGGATGACGTAGCCGCCGATCACCGCCAGGGCGACGAACCAGAGGTTGAAGAAGCCCAGCGCCTGCTCGAACCAGAAGGCCAGCATCCCGAAGAGGGCTTGCACCACCCAGGCCAGCAGGAAGGCCATCACGACGCTCACCGTGCCCAGGAGCACGGCCTCGCTGCCCGGCCAGAAGGCGATCTGCGGACGCCACCAGAGCAGGGCACCGACGATGGGGGCCAGCACCACCAGCCGGAAGGGGATGGCGGCGAGGGTCTCGCAGAGGTTCCAGAAGAGGGGGTGCATCGGCCGCAGCAGCATCGGGGAGAGGGAGCCGGTGCGCACGTAGTGGTTGAGCTCCCAGACGATCCAGCAGGAGGTCAGCTGCCGCACCACCAGGGTGACCGTGAAGTAGCGGGCGAACTCGTCCTGGCCGAAGCCCTCCAGGGGACCGGCGACCGCGGCGGCGTTCCAGAGCGCGAGGGCCACCAGGGGCAAGGTGGCGGTGAGGATCCAGACCACCATCTCGGCCCGGTAGGCCACCATCTCGGCGAAGCCCACCTTCAGGAGGGAGGGCGTGGCCCGCAGGGTGGAGCCGGCGACGCTCACGACGCGGGCTCGTCCTCGGAGCGGAAGTAGCGGGCCATCACCTCGTCCAGGGGGATCTCCTCGACCCCCAGCACGGCCTCGGGGAGGGCCGCGAGCACCTCGCCGATGAGCCCGTTGACCCGATCGGTGGGCACCGAGGCCACCATCCGGCCGTGGTCGGCGACGAAGCCGAGCTCGAGGAGCGCCGGGTTCTCACCGCGGACGAGCACCCGCCGCTCGGGGGCGATGCGCTGGGCCAGCGCGTCGCGCCCGCCGTCGTAGCGCAGGTGGCCGCGATCGATGACCAGCAGGCGCGAGGTCAGGGCGGCGATGTCCTGCATGTAGTGGCTGGTGAGCAGCACCGTGGCGCCGAAGCGCTCGTTGATGTCGGCGATGAAGCGGCGCACCTCGACCTGCATCTCCACATCGAGGCCGATGGTGGGCTCGTCGAGGAAGAGCACCCGCGGGCGGTGCAGGAGGGCCGCGGCCAGCTCGCACTTCATCCGCTCGCCCAGGGAGAGGTTGCGGGTGGGCTTCTCCAGCAGCGCCTCGATCCGCAGCATGGTCACCAGCTCGTCGAGGGTGTTGCGGTACCCGGCGCGAGGGAGATCGTACATCGCCCGGTTCAGCTCGAAGGTCTCCCGGGGAGGCAGATCCCAGAGCAGCTGCTGCTTCTGCCCCATCACCAGGGTGATCTGCCGCAGGAAGTCGCGCCGCCGCTCCTTCGGCGTGAAGCCCAGCACCGAGACCTCACCCGCGGTGGGGTGCAGGAGGCCCGAGAGCATCTTCAGGGTGGTGGTCTTCCCGGCGCCGTTGGGCCCCAGGAAGCCCACCCGCTCCCCCTGCTCCACCCGGAAGGAGACCTCCCGGACGGCGCGCACCTCCCGGTACTCGCGCCCGAAGAGGGAGCGCAGGGAGCCGGCCAGCCCGGGGGCCTTCAGGGGTACCCGGTAGGTCTTCGAGAGCTGGTGGACCTCGATCACGGCGCGGGCTGGAAGCGCCGGGCGAAGGCCTCGGGGCCCAGGGGCTTGCCGGTGGCGCGCTCGGTGAGCGCGTCCCAGCGCCAGCGGTCACCCGGGGCGAAGACCTTCTCCACGAGGAAGGCGCCCACCCTCGGATCACCGAAGTAGACGGCCTCCTCGGGGGCCTTGCCTTGCAGCCCCGCGATGCTCTCGTGCACCTGGGCGGCGAAGAGCTCCCCGAGCATGTAGTTCTGGTAGTAGACCGGCACCGTGACCAGGTGGATCTTGCTGGCGTAGTCGGGCGCGTCGCGGCCCGCGGGCGCCTTCAGCCCCTGGTAGCGCTCGACCAGCCGCCACCAGAGGGCGTTCAGGTCCTGATCCGGATCGCGGTAGAGCTCGCGCTCGAAGCGCAGCATCACCTGGGCCCAGCGCGAGAAGAGGAGCGAGGAGAAGGCCAGCTGGGCGCGCGCCTCCGGGAGCATCGCCGCGCGCCGCTCCGCGTCGATGAGCCCCATCCCCTCCGCCCACCAGGGGTTCTGCACCAGGCGGTCGAGCATCATCGCCGAGCCCTCGGTGGCGAGGGGGTGGCTGGTGGTGCGCAGCAGCCAGGGCAGCGCGTCGTCGATGCCCTCGTCGTAGACCGCGTGGCCCAGCTCGTGGACCATCGTCGAGAGCCACTGGTAGCCGGGCACCACGTTGGCGATGACCCGCACGTCCCCCTCGCGGTCGATGTCGATGGCGAAGGCGTGAGGGGTCTTGCCCTCGCGCTCGTAGAGGTCCGAGCGCTCGAGGATCGCCTCGACGGGCAGGCCGATGCTCTCGTAGAAGCGGCGGCAGAGGGCCAGGGTGTCCTGCTCCTCGTAGAGGGCCTCGAGGCCGGTCTCGTAGACCTCGGGCGGCGCCTGGAAGAAGGGGTTCTGGTAGTGCCAGGGCTTCAGCTCGGCCGCCGGCACCCCCAGCCGCTTCGAGAGGCGGGCGTCGACCTCGGCCTTGGCGGCCAGGAAGGGCTCGCGGGTGAGCTCGTCGAGGCGATCGAAGAGGGCGAGCAGCGCCTCCTCGTCCAGCTCCTGGGCCTCCAGGCGCAGGGCGTAGTAGTCGCGGAAGCCCAGGGACCTCGCCACCTCGTTGCGCAGCCCGACCAGCTCGCGCAGCTTCGGCGCGACCAGCGGCCCGATGCCCTTCTGGGCCTCCCAGGCGCGCTGCAGCTCGGCGGAGTCGGTGGAGGTCCGCAGCACCTCCTCGATCTCGTTCTGGCTGACGGGCTTCCCCCCCAGCTCACCGCGGTAGGCGTTGAAGGCCTTCTCGACCTCGGTGCCCAGCGCGTTGAGGCGCTCGAGCAGCGCCGGATCCACCTGCTTGGGCAGGGCGCTCAGGTAGAGGCTCTCGACCTGCCGCGCGAGGAGGGGGTCGGCGATCACCCCCGGCGCCCGCGCCGCCCGCAGGCGCTCGAAGCGCCCGCGCTCGGAGAGGAAGCGGTCGAGGGCGTTGCTCGCCTCCTCGACCTTCGCCCAGGCCTCGTCGCCGCCCTTCACCGAGGCCTCGAACCAGGCCCGGCCCTCGCTCACCGAGAGGGGCCGGTAGGCCTCGACCTCGGCCGCGATCCAGGTGGCCACCTCGCCCTCGCTCATGGTCGCCTCCGCGCCAGGGCTCGCATCGTCGTCCGGAGCCTTCGGGGCCGCGGCGCAGGCCACGACCCCGAGCAGCAGTACACTCGGGAGGTGGACGCGCATGCTAGGCCCGGAACTTCGCGATGTACTCCATGGTCTTCGCGAAGAGCTTCTCCTTCTCGAGGTCCTGGCCCATCTCGTGACCCGAGCGCTCGAACCAGTGGATCTCGCGGTGCTCGGAGGAGACGTCGCGGTAGATGAGGTTCGCGGCCACCGGATCGATGATGGTGTCCTTCTTGGAGTGCATCACGCAGATGGGCACCGTGACCTGGGGCAGGCGCTTCTCGGTCTCGCGGGCGAAGTTCAGCAGGTGCCCGACGGCGACGGTCATCGTCCGGGGGTAGTTCTCGGAGGTCCGGGCCAGCTCGGGATCGGCGAAGGCGTTCGGCGTGGGCCAGGTCGGGATGAAGGGCGAGAGCATCGGCGCCACCGACGCCAGCGGGTCCTTGTAGCGCATGGCCGCGGCCCAGGTGACGATGCCGGCGATCTTGTCCGGGTGACGGATGCCCAGGTTCAGGGCGACGAGGCCACCCATGGAGAGGCCAACCACCAGCACCCTGTCGACCTCCGCGGAGAGCTCGAGGAGCGCCCTCTCGGCGTCGTCGTACCAGTCGGCGGCCGTCACCGTCTCGAGGTCGGTGTAGTGGGTGCCGTGCCCCCGCAGCACCGGCATCCGGTAGGGCAGGCCCGCGGCCTCGAGGTGCGGCACCAGCCCGTCGACGGTGCGCACGCTGGAGGTGAAGCCGTGCAGGAGCAGCACGCCGAGCTTCTCGTACTTCGGCAGGGGCGGGACCGGCACGGTCTGCGGCACGTAGTTGCGCTCGTGGTCGATGAGGCCCGAGATGGCGAGCATCAGCTCCCGGGTCAGGCTCCGCAGCTCCTCGCGGCCGAGCTCCTTGCCCCGGTGCTCCTCGAAGGTGAGGGGCTCGCCGTAGCGCACCGTCACCGGCACCGGCTTGGGGGCCTCGAGGAGCTCGAGGCGGGGGTAGACCTCGGGCGGGAAGGAGGCGCCGGTGCCCGAGATGCCCACCGGCACGATGGGCACGCCGGCGGCCAGGGCGAGGCGGACGGCGCCGGTGTGACCGCGCAGCAGGCCGGTCTCGGGCTGCACCTCGTGGCGCATCACGTCCTCCTCGCCGGGGATGGTCCCCTCGGGGAAGATCACCAGGGACTTGCCGTCCTTCAGCCACTCGATCGCCTGGGCCATCCCCTCGGCGTCGCCGCCGCGCCGGATGAAGGGCGAGTCGGAGAGGGCGATGAGGTGGCGCAGGATGGGCCAGTGCTCGAACTCGCTCTTGGCCAGGAAGCGCAGGCGCCGGGGCGCGGTGGCGCCGAGGACCTGCACGTCGTTCCAGCTCTGGTGGTTGGCGGCGAAGATCACCCCGCCGGTCGCCGGGACGTTCTCGAGCCCCTCGGCCTCGAGGTCGTTCTGCTTCTCGTACATCCCCTTGAGGACCTTCTGGGCGAGGCCGTAGAAGGACTCGGAGACGTCGTCGAGCTTGCCGGTCGCCTTCACGGCGCCCACGGCGGCGCCCACGGCGAGATCCAGCGGCTTCATGGCGGCAAAGGCGAGCTTTTCGCGATCCATCGGGTGCTCCTGTTCAGGGTGTAGCGCAGCGCGTCATCGTGCAGCACTCCCCCGACCCTGTCCAGAGCCCCGGAAACCGGGGACACCCCCTAGCGCCGTCGAGCCGCCTCGACCTCGCGATCGATGCCGGTGAAGAGCACCAGGCAGCGCTCGTCGTGCTCGAGGATCCCGGCCCGGCGCAGCTGGAGCAGGCCGGCGAGGCCCGCGGTGCCGGTGGGGTCCGCCGGGATGGAGGTCTGCTCCCGGGCCAGCAGCTGGGCCTCGGCCAGGAGCGGCTCACCCACGACCAGCGGCAGGCCGCCGGTCTCCAGGAGGGCCTCGAGCAGGCGGGCCCAGTCGTAGGTCTCGTCGTCGAGGATGCCGTGGGCGATGCTCCTGGGCTCGGTGGGCCAGGCCTCCATGAAGGCCGCCCGCTGGGTGCGGGCCTGGGCGATGGCGGTGTGGACCGAGGGCTGCTTCGCCCGGTAGGCCCAGTAGAGGGCGCTCGCCCGGGCGGCGTGCTCGGTCAGGCGCTCGTCGGACCAGCCCTCGTCCGGCGCGGCGGCCTTCTCCCCGGGCAGCAGCGCCCCGGCGGAGAGCCGGGCATAGGCCCGGGCCAGGGGCCAGGCGCCGCGGGTCTGAACCAGGTGGATCTTCGGCACCTTCTCCAGGCGACCGGCGAGGTTGGCCTCGCGCAGGCCCTCGGCCACCGCCGAGCCGAGGGCGCCGCCGCCGACCTGGACGAAGAGGTGGTCGACCGGCGCCTCGGCGAGGGCCTCGGCCAGCTCCCAGCCCAGGGTCAGGCCGCCCTCGACGGCCAGGCCGTTGTCCGGGCCCTGGCAGGAGAAGGGCAAGGCCCCCCCCGCCACCGCCTCGCGGAAGCGCAGGTAGGAGGGATCGCCGGCCTCCCCCGCGCGGCGGGCGCAGGGGTGGACGGTGGCGCCGAGGTGGCCGAGGCGCGCCACCACCGTGGGGTCGGCGCTCTCGGGGACGTAGACGTCGAGGGGCCGCTTCGCCGCCGCCGCCAGGGTGGCCGCGGCCAGCGCCGCGTTGCCGCAGGAGGCGATGGCCAGGCGCTGCCCGACCCGCGCCAGGCCGGCGCGCTCGGCCACCTCGAGGGTGAGGAGCACCCCCATCAGGTGGCGGGCCTTGTGGGAGCCCGAGACGTTGCCGGTCTCGTCCTTCACCTGCAGGGTGCCCGGCCCCATCCCGGCGATGCCGGCGAGGTCCTCCTCCACCTGCGGGCGCGCGGTCCGGAAGGTGCGGCCGTCCACCGCCTCGATGGCGTCCTCGAGGCCGGAGACGATGGCCTCGAACGCGTCCCCCAGCCCATGGGCCTCGGCCAGGTGGCGGGCGAAGAGCCGGCCGGCGAAGCGGCGGTAGGGAGACTCACCCCAGGCCGGTGCGCTGGCGGGCCAGCCCTGCGTCGGCTCGAGGTGCCGGACCAGGACGTGGTCGGCTCCGTCTCCCGAGTCCCGCCGGGGGCAGGCCCAGGCGAGCCCCGCTCCCCCGAGCGGTACCAGCTCGGCGCAGCCGGCGCAGCGCAGCGAGACCATCAGGCCGCGGCGACCCGCGCGTTGAACTCCTCGATGAGGTGGTCGACGGCGTCGGCCTGGTTCTGGACATCGGTCCAGTAGGAGTCGTCGAACCACTGGGCGTTGAGCTCGGAGAGCTCCCGCTCCTGCTGCTCGATCCAGGTGAAGTACTTGAGGTTGTGCACCCGCTTGCGCTCGCGGTAGCCGAGCTCCAGCAGGTTGTCGATGCCCTGGCCGAGCACCCAGCGGGCGTGGTCGGCGGCGGCGTGGACCGGCAGGTACTCGCCCTTCTCCTCCCGCATCTCCTCGAGGCGGCTACCGTAGAGCTCCATCGAGTCGGTGAGGATGGTCAGCACGACGTCGTGCTCGGTGAGCTCGTAGTAGTGCGCCATCTTCACGGCCGAGAGGACGTTGGCGATCCCCGAGAAGCCCATCAGGTCGAGGCGGTCGAGGGTCTCCTGCGGGACCCCGGCGGCCTTCAGGTGCTCGCGCCCGGCCGGCTCGTTGAAGAGGCGGGCCGCGTTGACCACCGCCTCGTCGTCCATGGCGACGACCATGTCGGTGTTCTTCACGTTGTGGATCCAGGGCACGTGCTTGTCGCCGATGCCCTCGATGCGGTGGGCGCCGAAGCCGTTGAGGAGCAGGGTCGGGCACTGCAGGGCCTCGGAGGCGGCGATCTTCGAGGCCGGGAAGACCTGCTTGAGGTAGTCGCCGGCGGCGATGGTGCCGCCCGAGCCGGTGCTGGAGACCATGCCGAAGTAGCGATCCCGCGGCCCGCTGGCGGCGCGGATGGCCTCCTCCATGGCGGCGCCGGTGATGGTGTAGTGCCAGAGGTAGTTCCCCAGCTCCTCGAACTGGTTGAAGATCATCAGGTCCTGGCCGGAGCGCTTCAGCTCCCAGCACTTGTCGAAGATCTCCTTCACGTTCGACTCGGAGCCCGGGGTCTTGATCACCTCACCGGCGATCTTCTCCAGCCACTCGAAGCGCTCGCGGCTCATCTCCTCGGGGAGGATGGCGATGGACTCGGTGGCCAGCAGGGCCGAGTCGTAGGCGCCGCCGCGGCAGTAGTTGCCGGTCGAGGGCCAGACGGCCTTCTGGCGGGCGGGGTCGAACTGACCGGTGACGAGGCGGGGCGCCAGGCAGCCGAAGGCCGCGCCGACCTTGTGGGCGCCGGTGGGGAACCAGCGACCGACCATGGCCAGCACCCGCGCCGGGGTGCCGGTGAGCGCCGAGGGGAGCTCGAGCACGTTCACCGGGCCGAAGGCGCCGCCCGAGGCCTGGGGCGCGTTGTGCCAGGTGATGCGGAAGAGGTTGAGGGGATCCACGTCCCAGAGGCCCACGCTGCCGAGCTTCTCGACCACCTCGGCGGGGATCTTCGAGGGATCCTTCATCTGGGCCAGGGTGGGGATGACGATGGAGCGCTCCTTCGCCCGGGCGACGGCGGAGGCGAGACCCTCGGACTCGATGTGCAGGTCGATCATGGCCTCTTCGTCGAGCCTTTTCCGATGGGTGTCAAGCGGGGGGCGAGCGGCTAGAGTGGGTCCCAGCTGGGTGTCGGAAAGGACAACATGATGACCATCCTGGGGCAGAACCAGCTCTACCTTCAGCGGCGCTCGGATCTCGAGAGCGCCATCCGGTGCATCCCCCGGGGGAGGCGGATCCTCATCGGCTCCGGGGCGGGTGTCCCCACCCGGCTCGTCGAGGGCCTCACCCGCTACGGCGACCACCTGGCGGACAACGAGATCGTCCACCTCCTCACCCTGGGGCCGGCGCCCTACGCCGAGAAGGGCATGGAGGATCGCTTCCGCCACACCGCCTTCTTCATCGGCCCCAACGTCCGCAGCGCGGTGACCGAGGGCCGCGCCGACTTCCTGCCGGTCTTCCTCTCCGAGATCCCGCGCCTGATCCGCTCGCGGCGGATGCGGATCGACGTGGCCCTGATCCGGGTCTCGCCCCCCGACGCCCGCGGCTACGTGAGCCTGGGGGTGGCCGTCGACATCGTCCGGGCGGGGGTCGCCGCCGCCGACCTGGTCATCGCCGAGGTGAACCCCCGGATGCCCCGGACCCTGGGCGACTCCTTCCTCCACCTCTCGGAGATCCACCGGCTGGTCGAGGTGGACGAGCCCCTGCCCACCCTGGAGAAGACCCCGGAGGATCCGGTCTACGACGAGATCGGGCGGAACATCTCCCGGCTGATCCCGGACGGCGCGACCATCCAGACCGGCATCGGCCGCATCCCGGACGCGGTGGCGCGCTCGCTCACCGACAAGCACGACCTGGGCGTCCATACCGAGATGCTGCCCGACGCCGTGATGACCCTCGCGGACGCGGGCGTGATCACCGGCAAGAAGAAGTCGGTGCTGCCCGGCAAGATCGTCACCTCCTTCGTGATGGGCAGCCAGGCGCTCTACGACTGGGCGCACGACAACCCGGCGGTGGAGATGCGGCCGAGCGACTTCACCAACGATCCCTTCATGATCGCCCGCCACGACGACTTCATCGCGATCAACGCCGCCCTGGCCGTGGACCTCACCGGGCAGGTCGCCGCCGACACCCTCATGGGCCGCTTCTTCAGCGGCATCGGGGGCCAGGTCGACTTCATCCGGGGCGCGTCGCGGTCGCACCGCGGCAAGGCCATCATCGGGATGCCCTCCACCGCGAAGGGCGGGACCCTGAGCCGCATCCAGCCGGTCCTCGAGGAGGGCGCGGGCATCGTCACCAGCCGGGGCGACGTGCACTACGTGGTGACCGAGTACGGGATCGCCGACCTCTGGGGGAAGAACATCCGCCAGCGGGCCCTGGCCCTGATCGAGATCGCCCACCCCGACTTCCGGCAGGAGCTCCTGGCCGCGGCGAAGCACCGCCGCTACGTCTTCGCCGACCAGCGCATGAGCCGCGAGGCCTACCCCTCGGACGAAGTGGGCATCGAGGTCCTCGGCGACGGCTCCCGGGTCGAGATGCGGCCCACCCGCGCCACCGACGAGGACGCGCTGCAGGACCTGCTCTACTCCCTCACCGAGAAGGATCAGCTCCGCCGCCTGCGCGAGCCGGACGCCAGCCACCCCCACGAGCGCCTCCAGCGGGTGGTCATCCAGGACAGCGAGCGGCGCTTCGGCCTGGTCGTCACCGCCGCCGGCGACACCACCGGCGAGCTGGTGGGCTGGGCTCGCTACGAGATCGACCCGGCCACCGAGCTGGCCGAGGTGAGCTTCGTGGTCCGGGGCACCTGGCGCCACAAGGGGATGGGCGCGCTCCTCCTCAAGCGCCTCACCCAGGCGGCGAGGGAGCGCGGCGTGCGGGGCTTCCAGGCCCGGGTGAGGGGCAACCACTACGCCATGCTCAGCATCTTCCAGGACAGCGGCCTGGCCCTGGAGAGCCAGGTCGATGGGGAGATCCACCATGTCGTGATGCGCTTCCCCGAGTCGGGAGAGATATCCGATCGCGCCCGCAAACCGGCCGAGGCGATCTGATAGACTCTCCCCGACGGTCCGGGGGAAGTGAGCCATGACGGACCCCTACGAGATCGCACCCCGACGTCTGCGCTTCGCCGACCCCCGGATCGAGCAACGCTATCGAGAGGACTCCCTCGAGCGGCTGCTGCCCTACGGGCGGGCCGCCTGGACGGCCGTCCCGGTGCTGGCCCTCTTCTTCGGCTTCTTCGACCACGCCTACTTCGGCGAGAACACCGGCACCGTGCGCGTCTTCCGGGCCGCGATCGTCCTCTTCGCCCTGGCCGTGCTCGGCGCGAGCTACCTGCCCGCCCTGGCCCGCTTCCGGATCTGGAGCAGCGCGCTCTTCACCGGCTCGATCGGCCTCTTCTGTACCGCGCTGGTCGCCCTCGACTCGCCCGATCACTTCTCCCCCTACTTCGTGGGGATGCTGACCGCCTTCGCCGGCGTCTTCTCCCTCCCCGGCGTGGGCACGAGCCGCAGCACCGTCGGGCTGCTGGGGACCTTCGCCGTCTTCAACGGGGTGCTGCTGCCGGCCGGCGAGATCCCGCTCGAGCTGATGGTCGCCTACGACCTCTTCCTCGCGACCCTGATCTTCATCTTCTTCTTCGCCAGCTACCTGGTCGAGAGCGCCTACCGGCAGAGCTGGGCGCGGGCCCAGCAGCTGGAGGCCTCCCTCGCCGAGGTGCAGACCCTGAGCGGCCTGCTGCCCATCTGCTCGAGCTGCAAGCGCATCCGGGACGACCAGGGCTACTGGGAGCAGATCGAGAAGTACATCTCGTCGCGCTCGGGCGCCCGCTTCAGCCACAGCATCTGCGAGCCCTGCGCCCGGGAGCTCTACCCCTCCCTCTACCCCGACGAGCCCCCGGAGACCGCGGGGGACGAGCCCGGGGACGACTGACCCCCGGGGGGCGGGAACTGGCGCAGCAGCCTCGTGGGCGCCATGCTGGACCGATGCGCCCGCTCCTCCCGCTCCTCCTCGCGCTGCTGGCCGCCGGTCCGGCGAGCCGCGGCCTGGCCCTCTCCGGCATCAGCGAGGGGGAGGCCCTGCCGGTGATGAAGCTGCGCGCACGCCAGGGCAAGCCGCGGCCCTACCTGGAGGCCGGGAAGGTCACCGCCTTCGTCTTCTTCCGGCCCGGGCAGGAGTTCTCGGTCGAGGGCCTGCGGGAGCTCGCCGGGATCCAGGAGCGCCTGAAGGAAGCGCCCGTGAGCTGGGTGGGCATCGTCTCGGACTGGTACCCGGCGGCGAAGGTCAGCGCGCTCGTGAAGGAGACCGGCTTTCAGGGCACGGTCCTGGTGGACGAAGGGGACCGGCTCTACGGCCGGCTGGGGGTCGCGGTCCACCCCACCACGGGGATCGCCGACGCCGCCGGCGTGCTGCGCGCCGCCCTCCCCTTCCGGAAGGTCAACTACGGGAACATCGTCGCGGCCCACCTGCGCCACACCCTCGGCGAGCTCGACGACGCCGGGCTGCAGGCCGCGCTCGAGCCGCCGAAGTCGGTGGAAGGCGGTGACACCGTGAAGGCCCGCCGCAACCTGAAGATGGGCGAGATGCTCTTCAAGATGAAGAAGCACGAGAAGGCCCTCGAGATCGCCCAGAAGAGCCTGGAGATCGATCCCGAGCTGGCCGAGGCCCACGGCCTGGCCGCGGCCATCCACGCCGCCAGCGGCGACTGCGCGAAGGCCACCGCCGCCGCGAAGCGGGCCCTGGAGCTGAAGGCCGACGAGGCCCGGGCCCTCGAGGCCAGCGCTGCCTGCGGCGAGGCGCCCGCCGACGCGCCCGTCGACGCGTCAGGGACAGCGGTCCCGGGCGGGGCCGAGGACCAGGTGGAGGCTGGAGCCCCACCCGCTGCGCGGTAGCACCGTGGCGGCGGGCAGGTGCCGCCAGAGGGGGCTGCCATCCTCGGCCAGGGCGAGGAGGTGCACGCCGATCTCGGGCCGGGGCAGGTCGACCTCCCCGGCCGCGCCGGTGAGCACGCTGTAGGCGCTGCCCCCTTGCGGGGCGAAGAAGACCCGGACGCCCTCCCGGGGCCGGCCCGCGCCGTCCTCGACTCGCACGACCAGGCGGGCGGTGGGCGCGCGCCCCAGCTCCAGCTGCTGGGCGCCGGCCTCGACCTCCCGCCGGTGCTCGATCCAGCGCTCGCCGTCGAGGAGGACGAGGTCGTGGCGCCGGCCCGGCGTGAGGCCCGAGAGCTCGAAGAGCCCGCCCTCGCCGGCCTCGGCGGTGGCCGCCACCGTGTCGGCGCCGCGCGCGCCGAGGCGCTCGGCCAGCGCGGCCGGCCCCGCCTCGCAGGGTGAGGCGCCCTCGAAGAGCGGCCCCCCGAGGGCCAGGGCCATCACCCGCCCGCGCCGGGAGGGGGTCGCCCGCAGGGTGACGCGGCCCCGGATGCGCGTCGCGTCCGCCGGGGCGCGCTCGAGGGGCGGGAAGAGCACCGGCTCCAGGATCCGGTCGCAGCGATCCTCCCAGTCGCCCCAGGCCTCGCAGACGCTCCGCGCCGAGCCGCCGTCCTCCTTCGCCGCCTGCAGGGCGAGGAGGAAGTGGGCGCGGGCCATCGCCTCGGCGGCCGCGTCGACCACGACCCGCGGGTTCCCCCCGAAGCCGCCCTCGGCGCGGATCAGCCAGACCAGGGCCAGGTTGGCGTGCACTCGCCGCTCGTACTCCGGGTTGCCCAGCCGCCGGGCCGCCACCGCGGCCTCGTCCCAGACCTCGATCGCGCGCTCGAGCTCCCCGGCCCAGAGGTGCATCCGGCCCTTGTTGTTCAGCGCCCTCCGCGCGCCGTGGAGGTCGCCCCCCGCGGCACAGTGCTCCGCCGCGCGGGCGTACCAGGCCGCGGCCAGGGTGAGCGCCTCCGGGCTGCTGAGCGATCCGCGATCGAAGAGGAGCCCGAGATCGTTGGCGGCCCGGCCGGCGAGGGCGAGGTCACCGTTCTTCAGGTGCTCCTCGAGGGCCGCCTCGTAGTCGCGCCGGGCCTCCTCCTCCCGCCCTACGTCCAGGAGGTGATCGGCGTGGCGGTGGAGCGCCCAGGCGGCGATCCGCGCCTCGCTGCGCTGCAGCGCCTCCTCGCGCACCCGCCGGAGGATCGCCCGGGCCTCCTCGGCCTGCGGGCCCCGGCGCAGCGCCTTGGCCCGCTCGAGCTCCGGGTGCAGCTCGTCCACCGGGACCTCGGGCACCGGCTCGGCGGGCCGCTCGGGGAGCACGGGCATCCCGTAGGCGGGCGGCTCGGGCTCGGGCTCGGTGGCCTCGACGACCGGCGCGGGCGGCGGCGCCTCGGGAGGCGGGGGCGCCGCGGGCGGCTCCGGCGCGGGGGGACGGGAGGCGCAGCCCGATAGGAAGAGGAACAGGACGACCCCGGCCTTCGTCTTCATCGCGCTCCCCCTCTCGCGCCCTAGGGATAGGGATAGGGCCGCTGGCCCGAGTAGTTCCCGCCCGGGGAGTAGTCGCAGACGATGGTGCTGGAGTAGGTCAGCCCGCTGCAGGTACCCCGGGCGCAGCCCACCCGCTCGGTGTTGCCCCAGACCACCTGGGTGTAGTGCCCGCAGACCTGGTTGGGAGCGCAGGTGTTGGTGACGATGTCGTAGTGGGCCTCCTCGGAGACCCAGGCCTGCACGGCGGCCACCCCGTTGGCGGTGCCGCTGGAGGCGTAGATGTTCTCGCCCACGTAGCCGGGGTAGGTGTCGCTGCGGCCGGCGTTGTGGTCGAGGAGGCCGGTCGGCACCTCGTTGTCGGTGCAGGTCGCGATCCACGCCGCGGCGATCGCCACCAGGTCGTCGTCCCAGACGAGGTGCGGCACCCCCACCACGTCCCGGGCGTCGTTGTGGGCCTGGAGGATCCCCGCCAGCTCCGGCGGCTCGGTCGGCGTGGTTCCGCCGTCGCTCGTCCCCCCGTCGTCGGCCCCGCCGTCGGTCGCGCCGCCATCCGTCGCGCCGCCGTCCGTCGCTCCACCGTCGGTCACGCCGCCGTCCGTGCCGCCCCCGTCGGTGGCGCCGCCGTCCTCACCCCCGGCGTCGGCTCCGCCCCCGTCCTCGGTGGCCCCGTCGGGGCTCCCGCCGTCGTCACCGGGATCGTCCTCGGCGCCGCACGCCAGGATCAGCAGGAGGGGGAGGACGAGGAGGACCGGTGCACGCATTTTCCCATGATCCTGTGCCTGCCGGTGGCGACGCAAGCGCCGTCCTGGCATAGACTCGCGCCCGAACTCGCCCAAGGAGGCCCCATGCTTCGCAAGTCCGGTTTCGTTATCGTCTGCGCCCTGCTCCTCACCGCCTGCCCCTCCGACCCCGACGACGGGGACGGCGGCACCAGCGACGGGGGCGTCACCGACGGCGGCGGCACCACCGACGGCGGCGGGACCGATGGCGGCGGCAGCGACGGCGGCGTCACCGGCTGCGGCACCGTGACCTTCTTCGGCGAGTGCGACGGCAACCTCCTGCGCTACTGCGGTGAGGACCTGAATGGCAACGAGGAGCTGGTGGAGATCGACTGCACCGGCGCCAGCCTCACCTGCAGCCGGATCAGCGACGACTGGGGCTACGACTGCGCCCAGACCAGCGGCGCGGTCTGCACCTACGACGACCCGGACTACGGCTACACCTACAACCTCTGCGCTGGCACCGACGCCGGCTGCGTCGAGAACGCCACCACCGCGGTCTGCACCGACAACGTGGGCGTCTGCGTCGACACCGACATCGGCAACTGCTGGGCCAACAGCCTGGTGCAGGACTGCTACGCCGGTCAGGCCTGGCTCTACGACTGCGCGGCCGACGGCCTGATCTGCAGCAACAGCGACTGCGTCGCCCCGGTGGCCGAGACCTGCAACGGCATCGACGACGACGGCGACGGCTCCACCGACGAGGACTTCGCCGCTGGCGGCACCGTCACCTACACCGGCCTCGACGGCACCACCGGCCTGGTGCTCACCGACGCCTGCGGCGCCGGCATCTGCGTGGGTGGCTTCGTGGAGTGCGACGCCTCGGGCGGCCTCACCTGCTCCACCGCCGCGACCGCGACCACCGACATCTGCAACGCCCTCGACGACGACTGCGATGGTCAAACCGACGAGGACTACGGCGCCGGCGGCACCATCAGCTTCACCGACCTCGACGGCACCACCGGCCTCACCCTCGGCCAGAGCTGCGGCACCGGCCTCTGCGTGGGTGGCACCGTGCAGTGCGACGCCTCGGGCGGCCTCGAGTGTCCGAGCCACGCCGCGGCCATCACCGAGATCCCGTCCAACACCGTCGACGACGACTGCGACGGCCAGACCGACGAGTAGAGCGGATCGGGCGCGGGCGAGGGGCGCCGGGTTCCGGCGCCCCGGCCCTCAGAACCTCACGAAGTAGTTGGCGACCACCCGGTCGAGCAGCTCCCTCGTGAGGACCGGCGCGACGCCCCGGTAGGCACAGAGATCCCGCACCTGCGCCAGCAGGTCGCGGGGCTCGCAGGCGTTGAAGGGCCGCTGCTCGGCGACGTAGTGCTTCTCGACGAGGTACTCGAGCATCGCCGGATCCAGGGGCACCCCCTGCTTCTTGCACTCGGCCTCGAAGATGCGGCCGAAGAGCACCCGGTCCGGCTGGGTGACCTCGAGCTTGTAGCGGACCCGCCGCAGGAAGGCGCGGTCGACGAGCTGGGCCGGATCGAGGTTGGTCGAGAAGACCACGAAGACGTCGAAGGGCACCTGCAGCTTCTTGCCGGTGTGCATGGTGAGGAAGTCGAACTCGCTCTCCAGGGGCACGATCCAGCGGTTGAGCAGGTCCTTGGGCTCCACCTTCTGCCGGCCGAAGTCGTCGATGAGGAGCATCCCGCAGTTCGCTTTGAGCTGGAACGGGGCCTCGTAGTACTTCACCTGCGGGGAGTAGGCGAGCTCGAGGTCCTCGAGGGTGAGCTCGCCGCCGACGGTGATCATCGGCCGCCGGCAGCGCACCCAGCGCTCGTCGAGGGGCTCCTCGCTCTCGACCTCCACCCGCTTGTGGACGGTCTCGTCGAAGACCTTCACCACGAAGTCGTCGACGATCAGCGCGTGGGGGATGAAGATGTCGCCGCCGAAGCAGTCGGTCATCCGCTGGCAGATGGCGGTCTTGCCGTTGCCCGGCTCGCCGTAGAAGAAGAGCGCCTTGCCGCTGTTCATCGCCGGCCCGATGGCGGCGTAGACCTCGTCGGGGACCACCAGGTCGCCGAAGTGGGGCTCGATGTCCTCCTTCCGGAGGCCGCTGCCCCGGATGGTCTGGGCCGCGACCGCCTGCAGGTAGTAGCGGTAGGGCACCGGCGCGGGGCCGACGTAGCGGTCGCGCTCCATCGAGAGGCCGCAGACCTTGTGGCCGTCCTCGGTCATCGTGAAGATCATCGAGCTGCGGCCGATGCCCGCCCCGCCCGAGCCGCGGATGTCCACCAGCTGCTGGCGGCGCAGGCGCTCCATGATCTCCTCGATGATCGAGGAGGGCAGGTGGGTGCGCCGGGCGATCTCCGAGCCCTTCAGGTCGCCGGCCTGGAAGAGGTGCTTGAGGCAGAGCTCCTCGAGGTAGGAGTGGGAGAGCCCGGTGGCCTGCACGTTGCGCGGCGGCGCCGGCAGGAAGGCCGGCTCGTTCGCCTGCCGCGGCCGCATCACCGGCTTGAGCTCGGGCGGGGGCGGGGGCGGCGCGCCCCTTTCGGCCGCCTGCTCGGGAGGCTGCGGCTCCTCGAAGTCGATGGGCTCCATCCCGATCAGGGTGCTGCCGACGTCTCCGGGGTTCCCGTTGCTCATGACTCGCTCTCCTCCTCGTGGCTCGCGCCTGGCTTCAGTTTGCCGTGGAGGACGTCCACCTCGGGCACCGACGAGAGGTCCGTCAGGAGGCCCTCCACGGCGACGGCGACGTGCTCCCTGGCCCCGGGACGATAGCGGATCCGCAGGACCTCTTCGATGGTGTCGGGCGCCCCCGCCCAGCCGGCGCTCGCGGCCGGGCCCGAGCCCAGCAGGCGCAGGATCTCGTCCCAGTCCGAGAGCCGCTCCCCGGGGTCCTTGCGCAGCGCGCCGCGGATGAAGCGGACCAGGGGCTCGGGCAGCTGGGGCCGCAGGGCCTGGGGATCGGGCGCCTCGGTGCGCACGTGGGCCCGGAGCATCTCCACCGGTGTCGCGGCCTCGAAGAGGGGCCGCCCGACGAGCAGCTCGAAGGCGATGACGCCCAGGGCATAGATGTCCACCCGCCCGTCGGTGGGCTGCCCCCGCGCCGTCTCCGGGGCGATGTAGCGCGGCGTTCCGTCCACCGTGCGCGGGCCCGACTCGTCCTCGTCCTCGATGGGCAGGGCGAGGCCGAAGTCCATCAGCTTCACGAGGCCCCGCTCGTCGATCGAGACGTTGGCCGGCTTCACGTCGCGGTGGGCGAAGCCCTGCTGGTGGGCGTAGGCCAGGGCCTGAGCCATCTGGGAGAGGATCCGCGCGGCCCGGGCGGGCTCGAGGGCCTCCCCGGCGTCCACCAGCTCGGCGAGGCCGGCGCCGGGCAGCTCCTCCATGACCAGGTAGTAGGTGCCGTAGGCCGAGCCGGTGTCGTAGATCTGCACGATGTTCGGGTGGGTGAGGCCGGCGACGGTGCGCGCCTCCTCCAGGAAGCGATCCCGGAAGCGCGCCTGGTGGACCAGGGAGTGGGCGAGGACCTTCACCGCCACCGTCCGGCCGAGGCCGGGGTGGAGCGCCCGGAAGACCTGCCCGGTGGTCCCCTCCCCCAGCTTCGAGAGGATCCGGTACTTGCCCACCCGATCGATGCCCCCGCTCTGCTCCAGGCGCTGACCGAGGATGCGGGTGAGGAAGCCGGCGACCTTCGGGTGCTCGTCGAGGAGCTCCTGCACGGTCGCCCGATCGAAGACGTAGGTGCGCACCGGCTGCTCGCCGGCCCGGACGTCGGCCCGGCGCGGCTCGCCGGAGAGCAGCGCCATCTCGCCCACCAGGTCGCCCGGCCCCAGCCGGAAGACCGTCGGGTGCCCGCCCTCTCCCCGGAAGAGCACCTCGAGCTCGCCCTCCCGCACGACGTGCATGTTCTCGCCCGGGTCACCCTCCCGCATGAGGAAGGTGCCGGGCTCGAAGGAGGCCTCGGCGGCCGCGGTGGCGAGCCGCTCGAGCGCCTCGGCGCTCAAGGTCTCGAAGCCCTGGACGGTGGCGAGGAAGGAGGCGATCTCGGGCGCGGACATTCCCGGAACGATACCCTATCTCGTAGACTGCCGACCCGATGGACGGAAGAACGACGAGAGCCCTGCTGCTGTCCCTCCTGTGCTCGCTGCTCCTCGCCCCGGTGGCCGGCTGCTTCCCCGAGGGAGAGGGAGACGGCGCGGACGGCGGCGGAGGCCTCGACGCCTCCCTCGACGCCGGCCCCGGGGACGGTGGGGATCAGAGCGACGCGGGTGAGGACGGCGGCGCGGCCGACGCGGGCGCCGGTGACGGCGGCGACGACGGCGGCACGGCGGCAGCCGATCCGGGCGCGGCAGGCCCCTTCCCCCACACCCTCCTGACCGACTCGGTGACCCGGGGCGGCCGGACGATAGCGGTGGCCGCCTACCTCCCCACCCGCAGCAGCCTCTCCCACCTGATCCTCTTCCTGCCGGGCTTCCAGCTCGAGTCCTCGCGCTACGCGGCCCACTGCGAGCACCTGGCCAGCCAGGGCTTCGCGGTGGTGCGCGCCGATCCGCCCGCCGCGCTCTTCTCGGTGAGCCACACCGAGATGCGCGACGACGGGATCGCCGTGCTCGACTGGGCCTTCGCCACCTTCGGCGCGACCCTCACCGGAGAGGTCGGGGTCGGCGGCCACAGCCTGGGCGGCAAGGTCGCCACCATGATCGCTGCCGCCGACGGCCGGGTGAGCGCCCTGCTGGCCCTCGATCCGGTCAACGGCGGTGATCCGATCTCGGGCTACACCGCCGAGCTGCCGGACATCGTGCCCGACCTGACCTCGACCCTCACGATCCCGGTGGGGTACCTCGGCGAGACCACCAACGGCACCGGCGGCGGACTCTCCCCCGCCTGCGCGCCCCTCGATCAGAACTTCCAGACCTTCTACGAGAGCTCCACCGGCGCCCCCTGGGCGGCGGAGTGGACGCTCGAGGGCGCCGACCACATGGACTTCGTCCACGACGTGAGCGGCTGCGGCTTCGTCTGCACCGCCTGCCCCGACGGCACGGCGGACACCGCCGCGGTGCAGGCCACCACCGACCTGCTGGGCGCGGCCTTCTTCCGCCGCCACCTGGACGGCGAGGCCGCGATGGATCCCTACCTGGTGGGCGCCGCGCTCCCGGCCGGCGTCACCCTGCGCTTCTGATGGGCAGCGCGCGCCTCGCCGGCATCGACATCGGCGGAACGAAGCTCTACGCCCTCGTCACCGACGCCGAGGGCAAGATCCTCGGGCGAGCCAAGAAGAAGACCCGGCCGAAGAAGGGCTACGCGGCGGTGCTGGAGCGGGTCGAGGCCTGCTTCGCCGAGGCGCTGGAGGCGGCGGGCGTGGCGCGCGAGGCCATCACGGCGGTGGGCGTCGGGGCGCCGAGCGCCATCACCCCGGCCGGCGTGGCCGTGGACGCCCCGAACCTGGGCTGGAAGGACGCCCCCCTGGCCCGGGATCTCGAGGCCCTCCTGGGCCGGCCGGTGCGCCTCGACAACGACTGCAACTGCGGCGCCCTGGGCGAGCTGAGCTTCGGCGCCGGCCGGGGCCACGCGAGCCTGGTCGGCCTCTTCGTCGGCACCGGCCTGGGCGGGGGCATCGTCCACGAGGGGAAGGTGCTGCGCGGCCACACCGGCCTGGCCGCCGAGCTGGGGCACCTGGTGATCCGCCACGGCGGGCGCACCTGCGGCTGCGGCCGCGAGGGCTGCCTGGAGGCCTACGCCTCGAAGACCGCGATGGGCCGGCGCCTGAGACGCGCCGTGGAGAAGGAGGGGCGCCCCACCCTGCTGACCGAGCTGGGCGTCGAGGACCTCGGCAGCCTGCGCAGCGGCCTGCTCGCCCGCGCCTACCGGGAGGGCGACGCCCTGACCCGCGAGGTGGTGGACGAGGCCGCCGACTACCTCGGCGCCGGCGTCGCCTCGGTCATCACCGCCCTGGGGCCCGAGATCGTCGTCCTGGGCGGCGGCGTGATGGAGGCCCTGGGCGAGGAGCTCCTCCCCCTCGTCCGCGCCTCCGCGCGGCGCTCGACCTTCCCCGACGCCGCCTTCGCGGCGACCCCGATCGAGCTGGGCACCCTCGGCGACGACGCCGTCGCCCTCGGGGCCGTGGCCCTGGCCCGGACCTGAAGCCCGGGCGGGCAGGCCCCCCTCGCCTCAGCCCGCGGCCGGATCCCCGCCTTCGCCTCCCACCCCGGGGGACCGGAGCACGCCCGTCCCCGAGCGGATCGCCTGGCAGACGACCTCCATCATCTGCTCCAGGTTGGCCAGGCGGACCAGCAAGACCGCGTGCTTGGTCCTCGAGGGGCAGGCGGTCTGGATCTGCAGCAGCTGCAGCTCCAGCCGCTCGAGCCTCTTCTCCAGCTCCTCCCGCTCCACCATCGCCGCACCCCCTCATCCGCACAGAACGAGTTCAATGAACGGGTTCAACCCTAGGTCCGGCGCACGCTCCCGTCAGGCCCGGGGCAGAAGAATCTCGCCCCGCGACCCCGCCCGCCCGGGCTACTGCCGCTCGATCCAGTCGAAGAGGGCGGCGCTGACGTCGATGTCGCAGAGGTTCTTCACCTCCTGGACGCCGGTGGGGCTGGTGACGTTCACCTCGGTGAGCTTGCCGCCGATGACGTCGATGCCGGCGAAGACGATGCCGTCCTGCTTCAGGCGCGGCGCCAGCGCGGCGCAGATCCGCCGGTCGTGCTCGTCGATGGGCGAGGGCACGGTGGCCGCGCCGACGTGGATGTTGCCGCGGTGCTCGCCCTCGGGGGGCACGCGCAGGATGGCGCCGAGGGGCTCGCCATCGACGAGGAGCACCCGCTTGTCGCCCTCGGGGGCCTGGGGGATGTAGCCCTGGGCCACGCAGAGGCGGCGCCCGTCCTCGGTGGAGACCTCGAGCAGCGCCCGGCGGTTGGGATCGTCGGCCCGCACCACGAAGACGCCGTAGCCGCCCATCAGATCGACGGGCTTCACGACGATCTTGCCGCCCTGCGCCTCGAGGAAGCGCTCGATCCTCGCGATGTCCCGGCTGATGAGGGTCGGCGGGGTGAGCTCGGGGAAGTGGAGGGTGTAGAGCTTCTCGGAGGCGGAGCGGATGCCGCGCGGCGCGTTGATCACCAGGGTGCTCGCCGGATCGACGACGTCGAGCATCCAGGTGAGCTCGACGTAGCGCATGTCGAAGGGCGGATCGGTGCGCACGAAGCAGACCACGTGATCCTGGATGGGCCCGTCCTGCATCTCACCGAGGTGGATGTGCTCCGGCGGCGCCCGGCGCTCGACCCGGGCGGGCTGCCAGCGGGCGCCCGTCACCCCGCCCTCGTGCCAGACCCACTCCCGCCGGGTGTGGGCCAGCGTGTAGCCGCGAGCCTGGGCCTCGAGCATGAAGGCGAAGGTGGTGTCCCGATCGATCGAGATCTTCTCGGGCGGATCCATGATGAAGAGGATCGACTTGCCGGCCATGGACTCGTCCCTTTTCAGGCGCGGGGCGCGGGCAGGGCGCCGTGCTGCTTCAGGCGGGTGTAGAGGAGGGTCCCGCCGACGACGCCCACCGGGATGAAGAGCAGGTTCATCAGGGGCACCATCAGCAGGAGGAAGATCCCGCCGCCGAAGCCCAGGCAGAGGGCGTAGTTGGCGCGGACGGTCTTGAAGACGTGGGAGAAGCCGAAGCGGTGACGTCCCATGGCGTACTCGAGGTACTCGGCCGACATCCAGCTCATGGTGTAGGTCGGCGCCAGGACCGGAGCCAGGATCTGCCCGACCACGGGGATCAAACCGAAGAGGAAGATGATCAGCAGCCCCCCGTAGAGGAGGGCCAGCCGCCCGAGGCTCATCCCCACCGCCGAGAGGATCTCGCCGACGAAGCGCCCCATGTTGAAGGGCTCCTCGGCGTAGTCCCCGGTGAGGGTGCGCTCGGTGCGGGCCGAGAGCGAGTCGTTGAAGGGCGCCGAGACCACCGCCGGGAAGGTCAGGGCCCCGACCACGAAGCAGAGGGCGAAGACCAGGACGTAGAGGGGCCACCAGAGGATCTGCCAGTACCACTCGGGGGGCTTCGCCCAGATCAGGGCGACGAGGTCGTCGTTGTAGGTACCCAGCAGCCCCACCACCACCGAGAGCAGCACGAGGGTGATGACGATGGGGACCAGGGCGAAGGTCCAGAGCCGGGGGTGCTCGACCATCAGGCCGAGGGCCTGGAAGGGGATCGTGAAGCCCCGGATCAGGCGGGTGAAGACTCCCCCGCTGGTGGGGTCGGGCAGGGCCCGGGTCTCGGCGGCGACGTCGCGTGGCATGGGCTCGGGCATCATAGTGGCTCTCTCGGGCCCCGGGCCAACCCAAAGGCCCCGGGGAAATCCGGAGGTAGCGCCGCGCCCCCCGCGGCTCTACCCTGCGGGTCCGCTCCCGGCTCCTTCTCTGGAAGATCTGACATGTCCTCTCCGACCAGCGCCCCCGACCAGACCCCGATCATCGAGAGCATCGGCCAGCTCGAGGCCTACTTCCGGGGGCACGAGAAGCCCCGGGACGCGTTTCGGGTCGGGATGGAGCACGAGAAGGTCGGTCTCTCCAGCTCTACGCTCCAGCCCCTGGCCTATTTCGGCCCGGGCGGCATCGAGGAGGTGCTGAAGCGCGGGGTCGAAGAGGCCGGCTTCGAGCCGATCTACGAGCACGAGGCCATCATCGGCCTGAAGCGGGACGGGACCTCGGTCACCCTCGAGCCCGGCGGGCAGCTCGAGCTCTCCGGCGCGATCCTCGAGGACAACCACGCCACCTGCAAGGAGCTCACCGAGCACGCCGCCCTCGTCCACCGGATCGGTGACGATCTGGGCATCCTCTGGCTGGGCACGGGGCACCACCCCTTCGCCCGCCGGGAGGACATCCACTGGATGCCCAAGGGGCGCTACGCGATCATGCGCAGCTACCTGCCCACCCGCGGCGGCCGCGCCCTGGACATGATGCTGCGCACCGGCACCGTGCAGGCGAACTACGACTACGCCTCCGAGGAGGACATGGTCCGCAAGATGCGGGCGGCGCTCTCGGTGACCTCGCTGGTGAGCGCCATCTACGCGAACTCCCCGCTGGTCGAGGGCAAGCTCACCGGCTGGGTGAGCGAGCGGCAGCGGATCTGGCTGGACGTGGATCCCGACCGCACGGGCCTCTTGCCCTTCGTCTTCGACGAGGACTTCGGCTACCAGCGCTACCTGGAGTGGGCCCTCGACGTGCCCATGTTCTTCCTGCGGCGGCGGGGGCAGTTCCTCTCCAAGATCTGCGGGGTGCCCTTCCGCCGCTTCCTCGAGGAGGGCTTCGAGGGCATCCAGCCGAGGATGGGGGACTTCGAGGACCACCTCACCACCCTCTTCCCCGAGGTGCGGCTCAAGGGCTACCTCGAGGTGCGCGGCGCCGACGGCTGCCGCCGGGACCTCAACTGCGCCCTGCCCGCCCTCTGGAAGGGCATCCTCTACGACGACGACGCCTCGGAGGCCGCGATCGCCCTGATGGCCGACGTCGACGCCCGCGGGCGCGAGCGCCTGCGCGAGGCCGTGGCCCGGGAGGGCCTCGAGGCGAAGGTGGATCAGGTGAACGTCCTCGAGCGCGCGCGGGAGCTGCTGGCGATCAGCCAGGAGGGCCTGAAGCGGCAGGCCTGCCTCGACGCCAACGGCCGGGACGAGCGGGTCTACCTGGAGGAGGTCGACCGGATCCTCTCCCTCGGCAAGAGCCCGGGGCACCTGGTCGCCGAGTTCTGGCAGAAGGACTGGGGGGCGCATCCCGAGCGCCTCGCCGAGCACTGCAAGTTCTGATTGCGTAATACGATTCTGACTGGTACGTATTACTCATGAGAGAGCCGATGCGGACGATCTCCCTGAAGATTCCGGCGCGCCTCGACCGCCTGCTGACGGTCCTGGCCCGGCGCCGCGGCACCTCGCGCTCAGCCGTGCTTCGGGAGGCGCTCGATGCCCTGGCCGGTATCGAGGAGCACTCCTTCGCCGCGGGCGCCGCGGACCTGGCGGGGCGTGTCGAGGGACCATCGGACCTCTCCACCTCCGAGCGCCACCTCGAGGGTTTCGGCGAGTGAAGCAGGCCCTGATCGACACGGGCCCCATCGTCGCCTTCTTGAACCGCCGCGACCGCCATCACGAGTGGGCCCGGACCGAGCTCTCGAGTCTGCGCCCTCCCCTCCTCACCTGCGAGCCCGTCCTGGCCGAGGCCTGCTTCCTGCTGCGAAACACCGAGGGTGGCGCGGATGCCGTGCTCGAGCTCGTCGCTCGCGACCTGCTGCGGGTGCAGTTCGAGGTCGCCGAGGAGATCGAGGCCCTCCGCTCCCTGATGAAGAAGTACGCCAGCGTGCCGATGTCCCTCGCCGACGCCTGCCTCGTCCGGGCGACCGAGCTCCACAAGGACAGCACCGTGCTCACCCTCGACGAGGACTTCCGCGTCTACCGGCGCAACCGGGGGCAGGCGATCCCGGTGATCATGCCGAGCTAGAGCGCCGGCGGCCTCTGCTACACTTCGGAGATGTGGCGGAGGGTGTTGGTGTTGGCGATTACGGCGTTGGTGCTGCCTGTCGCGGCCCGCGCCGAGACGAAGTGCCCGACCGAACGGACGGTGCTCTCGAAGTCGCTGCTCCACGGTGCCAGCGGGGAGCTGCTCGGAAGCCTCCTCTCGGGAACCAGGGTCCGCCTCACCGGAGCACTCCATCCGGACAATCCGAACTGGATGGAGGTCGAGCTTCAGAGTCCCGTGTCCCTTCGAGGTACATCGCCGAGAGGAGGATGACCGCGGGCTCGCCACCCGCGTGCGTTGCGACGCGCTGACGGGCGCCTCGCCGCTGCCCCTCAAGGAGGCCGGATGTGACGGCATGGCGGTCGGGTGGCCGGACTGGGTGAGCAGCGGGACCACGGTCGAGCTGGAGAGAGAGAAGCGGCGAGGCCTCAGGAGCTCGGACGAGAAGGAACCCACCATCAAGGTGAAGAGCCGGGATGGCGAACACCTCAAGGAATTCTCCAGGGCATCGGGCTACCTCGTGAAAGAAGGTGAAAACCGTGGCCTGGTCGAGGTGGTCCGGATGGACGGCCGGGTCTTTCTGGGTTGGGTCGACAGCGAGCGATACCGATCCGTTCCCAAGTACCTCGGCGGCGCCTGGTCCCACTTGTGCTGCCCGACTGAAATCGATCCAGCGTGGTCGGGTCACTGGAATCGAGGCTCCGGCCGGAAGGTCATGGAGGGTCAACAGAGGTTCCTCCGGACCGCGGCTCCGCAATCTGCCCGTTCCCCCGGCGCCGACCCTTCTCACCCATCCAGCCGATCTCGCTCTGGGATGCGAGGCCATGAAAGTCATCACCAAGGATGCCGAGACGAGGGATCGGCTCTACGCGTTCGTCGGATGCGCGAACCAGGCAGGTCGGGACAGCTGGATCCAGGCCGGTCCGCTCGTGATCCAGGAGAAGGGAAGGGAGCGCAGGCGGGCGTCGCTCCGAAGTGACGCCAGGTGCTACCTGCTGGGGCCAGTGGACCTTCGAGGCAAAGAGGCGCCGAAGAGAGGTGACGGGCCGCCCGTCGCCTGGATGAGGCTCTCGGCAACGGAAGACCACCTCCGGATGCACCTCGAGCTCTCCTCCGCGTCGAAGAGAAGGTTCAAGAACAGGAGTTCGGAAGAGGCCTGCGAGCCGTTCGAGGCCGAGTTCCGGGTCTCGGGTCAGGAGCTCGAGCTCGTGCGGACTGGCGGGCTCGACGAGACTCGCTAGCGCTTGCCGGAGAGCAAGATGTCGACGACCTGGTCCTGGCGGCCGGCCGGCCGGGCGCGATCGCGGGCCCAGGCCCGCAGCGCCTTCACCCGCTCCTCGTAGGTCCGATAGAGGGGCACCAGGTCGGCGGCCGCCCGGGCGAGATCCTGGGGCTCGAGCTCCCGGCCGGCGTTGAAGGCCCGGTAGAGGCCCGAGACCACGACCTGCTCGAGCTCGGCGCCGGAGTGGTAGCGCGTCTGATCGACCAGGCTCTCGAGGGGGAAGTCCGCCGGGTCGCGCCCCCTCCGGCGCAGGTGCACCGCGAGGATCTCCCTGCGATCGGGGTCCTCCGGCAGATCGACGAAGAAGATCTCGTCGAAGCGCCCCCGCCGCAGCAGCTCGGGAGGCAGGCCCGCCACCTCGTTGGCCGTGGCGACCACGAAGACCGGCGCCTCCTTCTCCTGCATCCAGGTGAGGAAGGTGGCCAGGACCCGGGTGGTGGTGGGATCGACGCTGCCCATCGAGGCGTCGGCGCCGGCGAAGCCCTTCTCGATCTCGTCGATCCAGAGCACGGCCGGCCCGAAGGCCTCGGAGACCCGCAGCGCCCGGCGCAGCCCTGCCTCCGGGGGCAGCTCGCCCCCGAAGACGGCCCCCAGATCGAGGCGCAGCAGGGGCAGGCGCCAGTGCGAGGAGACCGCCTTGGCCGAGAGGCTCTTGCCGCAGCCCTGCACGCCGAGGAGGAGCACGCCCCGGGGCAGGGGCAGGCCGAACTCCCGGGCGCCGGCGGTGAAGGCCTGCTCGCGCTCGGCGAGCCAGCGCTTGAGGGTGTCGAGGCCGCCCACGTCCTCGAAGCCGAAGTCGGGCTCCACCACCTCGAGGGCGAAGGCGTCCCGCAGGTGACGGCGCTTCTCGGCGAGGACCGGCGCCACCACGTCCTCGCCCGGCTGGGTGACGGCGGCGACGAAGGCCCGGTGCGCCGCGTTCTCCCCGAGGCCGAGGGCCGCGGCGATCAGGGCATCCTGGTGGGCCGCGGCGGTGCCGCCGAGCTCGGCGAGCATCGCGCGCAGCTCCTCGGCGTCGGGGGGCGGGACGAGCACCTGCACGACCTCGGCGGAGAGCTCGGGCGGGAGGGAGAAGGCGGGCCCGAGGAAGACGACGCAGCGGCCGCTCGCGGTGAGCTCGTCGGCGCGATCCCGCAGGTGGCGGACGAGGAGGGGATCGGCGGCGTAGGGGTGGAGATCCCGGAGGACCAGCAGGCTGGCCTCCTCCCCGGCGAGGAAGGCCTCGAGGGCCGCCTCGGGCCGGTCGAGCTCGGGCCGGCCGTCGAGCCCCCGGGTCGCCGACCAGCGCAGGAGGGTGGCCCCCCGCAGCCCGGCGACCTGCTCGATCAGCCGTAGCCCCCGGGCCTCCTCGCTGGTCTCGAGCTGGAGGAAGGGCCAGCCCGCGGACCAGAGCCTCGAGATCTCGAGGGCCAGGGGGGGCGCGCTCATGACTCCACCGTCACCCTCAGGACCTCGCTGAAGGAGGTCACGCCGTCGGCCAGCTTGCGGATCACGTGCTCGCGGAGATCCTGCATCCCGTCGGCGCGGGCGATCTCGCGCAGCGTCCGGGCATCGGCGCCCTCGGCGACCGCGATCCCGATCTTGGGTGTCATCTCGAAGAGCTCGAAGACCCCGCTGCGCCCGAGGTAGCCCGTGCCCCGGCACTTCGGGCAACCCTTGCCCTCCCGGGCGACGACCCGGCCGACGTGGTCCTCGGGGTGGGCGACGCCCAGGGCCGCCAGCTGCTCGTGGTTCAGGGGCACCTCCTGCACGCAGCCCCGGCAGACCCGCCGGACCAGCCGCTGCGCCATGGAGCCGATGAGGGTGCCCCCCAGGAGGAAGGGCGGCACGCCCAGATCGCGCAGCCGCACCACCGCCCCCGCCGAGTCGTTGGTGTGGAGGGTGGAGAGCACGAGGTGCCCGGTGAGGGCAGCCTGCACCGCGTGCTGGGCGGTCTCCGTGTCCCGGATCTCGCCCACCATGATCACGTCGGGGTCCTGCCGCAGGACGTGGCGCAGGGCCTTCGAGAAGTCGAGACCGATGCCCCGCTGCACGCTGATCTGGTTGAAGGCCTCACAGACCATCTCCACCGGATCCTCGATGGTCACGACGTTGATGTCCGGGCGGTTGATGGCCTGGAGCGAGGAGTAGAGGGTCGTGGTCTTGCCGGCGCCGGTGGGCCCGGTGACGAGGATCAGCCCGTTGGGCCGGCTGATCCAGCGCTCGAACTGCTCGAGCTCGTCCGCGTAGAAGCCGAGGTCCTCGAGGTCCTGCAGGAGCACCTCGGGATCGAAGACCCGGATGACCACCTTCTCGCCGAAGGCCACCGGGACCGTGGAGACCCGCAGCTCGACCTCGCGATCGCCGCGGCCGGTCTTGATCCGTCCGTCCTGGGGGCGCCGCTTCTCGGCGACGTCGAGCCGCGCGAGCACCTTCACCCGCGAGCTCACGGGCGCGTGGAGGGCCCGGGGGATCCGGTAGATGTCGTGGAGCACGCCATCGATCCGCATCCGGACCTGGGTGAACTCCCGCCGGGGCTCGATGTGGATGTCCGAGGCCCGCTGATCGAAGGCGTAGTGCAGGAGGTACTCGACGGCGTTGACGACGGGCCGGTCGTTCGCCTCGAGGGCCTCGTGATCGGAGAGCTGCACCAGCTGCTCGAGGTTGCCGATGTCGGGCAGCACGGTGGCGCCGCTGCTCTCGCTCATCGCCGCCGTGACGCTCTTGCGGAAGCCGTGGACGTCGGTGATCGAGCGGAGGATGTCCGCCTTCGAGCAGAGGACCGGGCGCACCTCGGTGCCGGTGATGTGCCGGACGTTCTCCAGCAGCTCGCGGTCCCAGGGGTTCACCACCGCCAGGAGGAGCTCGCCGGCCCGCTGGCCGATGGGCAGGCAGCCGTGGCGGCGGGCATAGGCCCGGCTGACGGTGCTGGTGATCAGCTGGGCGTCGAGCTTGAGCGGATCGATCTTCTGGCTCTCCACGCCGATCCGCTCGGCCACCAGCAGGGTGATCCGGTCCTCGTCGAGGACCTCTTCCCGGCCCGTTCCGTCCGGCAGCTGGAGGGAGGCCACCAGCTCGATGGGGGAGACCTCGTAGTGCCCCCGGGTCGAGAGGAGCCCGCCCCGCTCCTTCTGGAGCCGCCCGCGCTGGGTGCGGGCCCGCACCAGCACCTCCCGCCGGGAGTCCTCGTCGATCGCGCCCGCCTCGACGAGGATCGCGCTGACGAGCTCCAGGTCGAAGTCCCGGGCATGGGGGTCCAAGGGGATCTCCACCCCCTCGCTCCCGGAGGCCACCCTCCCCTCCTCGCTCTCAGGATTCACGCCGAGGAGTGTACCGCTAGGGCGCCCGGATCACGACGGCGAGGCCGTTGGGGACGCCCCAGCCGCCCTCGACCTCGACGGAGTGCTCACCGGCCTTCAGGGAGAGCTGGGTCGAGGGTCCGCCGTCGAGGTTCAGGGCGTGCCAGCAGCCGAGCCCCCCCTGCTCGGGCTCACGGGCGAGCCACTCGGCCAGGATCGCGGCGTCGATCGCCTCGGTGGTGAGGAGCACCACCTGGCGCGGCTTCGGCACGCAGGCCACCGTGCGACGGGCGGTCTGCTTCTTGAGCTTGAGGGCCTTGCCGGCGACCACCAGCCGGGGCCCCGACTGCAGGGCCTCGCGCACGCCCGGGGGCTTGGCGGTCGCCCACTGATCGGTGTGCACGACCCCGGCGGTGGTGCCCGCCACCCAGAAGACCCCCCAGTCGACGTTGCGCAGGCGGTTGCGCTCCCGGCCGTCGGCCAGGACCAGGCCCAGGGGCTTGCCCGAGGGGTCGAAGAAGCCGCCGTTGACGACGGCCACCGCGCCCTCGGTCTCCTCGCGCAGGCGATCGACGGTCGCGCGCTCCCGCCCCGGCCGGCGGGCGTCGATCACGCGGACGTCGGCGCCGCCGAGGTCCACCCGCACGGCCTGCACCTCGACGTCCCCGGGCGCCCGGAGCTGCGCCGCGGCGACCCCCCGGCCGAGCGGCCGCCAGCTGCCGGAGTCCTCGCGGCAGCCGGCGATCGACGCGAGGCCGAGGAGGAGCAGCGCCAGCAGCCGCGGGCTCACTTGCGGCCCCCGAAGAGCTTGCGGATGCCCCGGAAGATCCCGGTGGACTGACCCTCGCCCCGCTCCCGGGCCAGGACGAGGTTCGCCAGATCCCGGATCTCGGTGCTGGAGCGCTGGAGGGCGGCCTCGACCTCGTCGGGGGTCTCGACGGTGGAGAGCACGCGGGAGATCACCTGGCCGGTGGACTCCTCGGTGGCCGTCACCGTGAGCAGCCCCTCCTCGTCGAGATCGAAGACGACCACCAGCTGCACCTCCCCCGCCGCCCGCTTCGGCAGCTCGACGAAGGCGAGGGTGCCCAGGTACTCGGCGTCCGCCGTGTAGCGGACGTTGCCCTGGAAGAGGGCCAGCTCGATCGAGGCCTGCCCCTCCTCACTGGTGGCGACCCGCACGGTCCGCTTGCAGGGGATCCGGGTGCCGCGCTCGATCACCGGCGCGATGCGCCCATCGGGCAGGCCGAGGCCGATGTTCTGGCCGAGGATGTCCTGCAGCTCCATCTTCGCGGCCCGGGGATCGGCGGCCTGCTGGATGTTCCGCGCCACCAGGGCGCAGCCCAGGGCCACCGCCTGCTCGGGATCGACCCCCCCGTCCCGGGCCTCCATCCCCAGCCGCGCCTCGAGGCGCTCGCGGACCAGGGGCATCCGCGACTGCGCCCCGACCAGGATCAGGTCGTCGAGCTGGTCGGCCGAGAGGCGGTGCTCCTGCAGGGTCTGGACGGTGAGCTCGACGGTGCGATCGATGAGGTGCTCGACCCAGCCCTCGAGCTCCTCGCGGCGCACCTCGAGCACGAGATCCTGCGAGCGGCCCGCGTCGTCCCGCCAGAGCCCGTGGATCTCCAGCGGCAAGGCGCGGGCGGAGCTCAGGGCGATCTTCAGCTTCTCGGCCTCGGTCAGGAGGCGCTCGAGGGTGGCGGGCTCGGGTTCGGCCGGCCCCCCCTGGCGGATCATCGCCTCGAGGAGGTGCCGGACGATCGCGAGATCGAAGTCCAGGCCGCCCAGGAAGTTGTCTCCCCCGGTGCCCACGACCTCGAAGCGATCCCCGGAGATGGTCAGCACCGAGACGTCGAAGGTGCCGCCGCCGAGGTCGTAGACCAGCACCCGGCGCCCGGGGATCTTCTGGCCGTAGCCGAAGGCCAGCGCCGCGGCGGTGGGCTCCGAGACGATCTTGAGGACCTCGAGGCCCGCCTCGAGGCCCGCCTGGCGCACGGCCGAGCGGCCGGCGTCTCCGAAGTAGGCCGGCACCGAGACCACCGCCCGGCTGCAGCCCTGCCCCAGCGCCAGCTCGGCGCCCGCCTTCACCGCGCCGAGGATCCGGGCGTTGATGTCGATGACCGAGAGGGTGTGGGCGGCCAGCGCGACCGCGACGCCACCCCCCTCGTCGGGGACCAGCTGGTAGGGCAGCCCCTCGGCCAGCTCCTGCACCACCGGAGCGTGGAAGCGGCGCCCCAGCAGGCGCTTGCTGCCGGAGACCGTCTCGGCGGGCTGCTCCAGCCGCCGCGCCAGGGCCGAGGCGCCGACCAGCACCTGCCCCCCCTTGCCGGAGGCCACCACCGCGGGCAGCCCCCGGCCGGCCTTGTCCAGGGGCAGGCAGCGCACGCCCCGCTCGTCGGCGATGGCGGCCAGGACCCGGCAGGTGCCCAGGTCGATGCCGAGGATCGGGCCGTCCTCGTCCCCCTCCTCGGCGAAGACCCCGGTCAGGGTCGGATCCCTACCCTCCTCGAGCGCCTCGGGGAGCGCGACCTCCTGGGACTCGGTGTACCAGGGGACCTTGGGCTTCTTCTTGCGGCGGGGGGCCGGCGTGGGCTGCCGGGAGGTGATCGACTGCGTGCGCTCGTCCTCGTCCTCCCCCTCCCCGGCGAGCTCGAGGCGCGCGTCCATCGCCTCGCCCTCGGGGTCGGTCGCCTCGCTCCGGCGCTGGCGAGAGGGCCGGCCCACGACGGTGTCCCGATCGGTGTCGCCCACGAGGAGCACCTCGCGAGAGCGGCGGACGGGCGGCGCGGTCACCTGGGTGGAGTCGTCGGAGGCCGCCCCGAAGAGCTCCTCCGGCCGGGCCACCAGGGTCGCGCCTTCGTCCTCGTCCTCGTCCTCGCCTTCGTCCTGGGGGCGCAGGGCCAGCCGGGCGTCGGGCCGGGTGCCGGGGTCGGTGGGGCCCTCCTCGAGCTCGGGCGGGAGGGCGGAGGGATCGGTGAAGGGCTCGTCCGGCTCGGGCTCGGGCGCCGGCTGCGGCTCGGGCTGGGGCTCGGGCTCCGGCTCGGGCTCGGGCTCCGGCTCGCCCGGGGCCGCCCCGGCGCGCGCGAGCTGGAGGACCTGGCGCCAGCGCTCCTTCGAGCTCGCGTCCATCCGGGTGAGGCGCAGCAGGAGCCCCGCGCCCGGCCTCGCGGGGGCGAGCTCGGCCACCTTCCCCTCACCGAGGAGGAGACGCTCGCCCTCGGCGTCGAGGAGCTCGAAGCGCACCAGGGTGCCGGCGGCCCAGTCCTTCCGGAGGGGCAAGAGCAGGCAGCCCTCCTCCACCTTCGGCGCCCAGGCCCGCACGAAGGCCTCGACCCCCGTGAGGGGGAGGCGCAGGCGCAGGGTCTGGGGACCGTTGGCGGTCAATCAGGCTTCCGGGATCAGGTCGTAGACGCGGGCCAGCGCCTGCTCGATCGCCTCCGGACGGGTGCCCCCGGCCTGAGCGAGGTCCGGCTTGCCGCCGCCCCTGCCGTCGACCAGCGGCGCGATCTCCCGCACCAGGTCTCCGGCCCTCAGCCGTCCCGTCAGATCCTTGGTCACCGCCACCAGGAGGGTGGCCTTGCCATCGTTCTCGGCGCCGAGGGCCACGACCCCGCTGCCGAGGCGATCGCGCAGCTTGTCGGCCAGCTCGCGCAGGCCCTTGGCCTCCTTCACCTCGACCTTGGTCGCGAGGACCTTCACGCCGTGCACCTCGCGCAGGTTGTCGAGGAGATCGCTCGAGGAGGCCGTCGCCAGCTTCTGCTCCAGGCGGTGGACCTCCCGCTCGAGCTCCTTCACGCGGGCCACCGCGGCCTCGGCGCGCGCGGCGAGCTCGCGGGGCGCTGCCTTCAGGGCCTCGCCGGCCCGGCGCAGGGTGCGCTCCTCCTCCAGCACACGCTCCACCGCGGCCTCGCCGGTGACCGCCACGATGCGGCGGATCCCCGAGGCGATGGAGGCGTCGGAGACGATCTTGAAGAAGCCGATGTCGCCAGCCCGCTCGACGTGGGTTCCCCCGCAGAGCTCCAGGGACTCCTCGCCGATGCGGACGGTGCGCACGCTGTCGCCGTACTTCTCCCCGAAGATGGCCATGGCGCCCTTCCCCCGCGCCTCCTCGAAGCCGAGGACCTCGGTCACCGAGGGCGCGTTGAGGGCCACCAGCCGGTTGACCCGGCGCTCGATCGCCTCGGTCTCCTCCTCGGAGAGCGGCTCGAAGTGCGCGTAGTCGAAGCGCAGGAGATCGGGCGCGACCAGCGAGCCCTTCTGCTTGGCGTGGTCGCCCAGGGTCTCCTGCAGCGCGAGGTGCAGGAGGTGGGTCGCCGAGTGGTTCGCGCGGATCTTCCGCCGCCGCTCGCCGTCCACGCTCGCCACGACCTTCTGCTCGACCTTCAGGCTGCCCTCGGTGATCTCGCAGACGTGCACGTGGAGGCCCGCGGGCTTGTGGGTCTGGCTCACCTTCGCGGCGAAGCCCTCGGCCGTGAGCGTGCCCTCGTCGCCGACCTGCCCGCCGCTCTCGGCGTAGAAGGGGCTGCGGTCGAGGATCAGCTCGACGGTCTGGCCCGCCGAGGCCTCGGCGACCTCCTGGCCCTCCCGGGCCATGGCCAGCACCCGGCCCTCGCCTGCTTCGGCCTCGTAGCCCAGGAAGTCGGTCTCGCCGTAGCGCTCCGCCCACGAGAGGAAGAGGTCGTCCACCGCCTCGCCCGCGCCCAGCTTGCCGCCGCTGCCGGCCTTCTGATCGTCGAGGGCCTTCTGGAAGCCGATCTCGTCGACGGTGAGGCCACGCTCCCGGAGGATGACCTGGGTGAGATCGAGCGGGAAGCCGTAGGTGTCGTAGAGGAGGAAGGCGTCCGCCCCGGCCAGCTCCTTCGCGTCCCCCAGCTCCTCGAGCTTCTGCTCGAGGATCCGCAGGCCGCGATCGAGGGTGCGCCGGAAGCTCTTCTCCTCGCGGGTGGCGACCTCGAGGATGAAGGCCTTCTGCTCGGCGAGCTCGGGGAAGGCCTCGCTCATCACCGAGACGACCCGCTCGCAGATCCGCGACAGGAAGACCTCCTCGAAGCCCAGGCGCTTCCCGTGGCGGATGCCCCGCCGCATGATCCGGCGCAGCACGTAGCCGCGCCCCTCGTTCGAGGGCATCACCCCGTCGGCGACCAGGAAGGTCGTCGCGCGAGCGTGGTCGGCGATCACCCGCATCGAGATGTCGTCCTCGCTCATGCCGCCGCCGTAGGTCTTGCCGGAGGCCGCCTCGACCTCGGCGATGACGTCGCGCAGCAGGTCGACCTCGTAGTTGCTGTCCTTGCCGGCGACGACCGCCGCGACCCGCTCGAGGCCCATGCCGGTGTCGATCGAGGGCTTGGGCAGGGGGGTCAGGGTGCCGTCCGCCGAGCGATCGAACTGCATGAAGACGAGGTTCCAGACCTCGAGGTGGCGATCGCACTCGCACTCGACGCCCAGGCAGGTCGGCTCGCTGCAGGGCAGGTGGTCGCCCTGGAAGTAGTGGACCTCGGAGCAGGGCCCGCAGGGGCCGGTGTCGCCCATCTGCCAGAAGTTGTCCTTCTCGCCGAGGCGCAGGATGCGCTCCCTCGGGACCCTGATCTGCCGCTCCCAGATCTCGGCGGCCTCGTCGTCGTCGCGGAAGACGGTCACCGTGAGGCGGTCGACGTCCAGGCCCAGCTCTCCGACCAGGAAGTCCCAGCTCCAGCGGATCGCGTCCTCCTTGAAGTAGTCGCCGAAGGAGAAGTTCCCCAGCATCTCGAAGAAGGTGTGGTGGCGGGCGGTGACGCCCACGTTCTCGAGATCGTTGTGCTTGCCGCCGGCGCGAACGCACTTCTGGGTGCTGGTGGCCCGCTGGTAGTCGCGGGTCTCCCTCCCGGTGAAGACGTCCTTGAACTGCACCATCCCGGCGTTGGTGAAGAGCAAGGTCGGATCGTTGGCGGGGACCAGGGAGGAGGACCTCACGACCCGGTGATCGTGGGCGGCGAAGAAGACGAGGAAGCGGTTGCGGATCTCGGTGGCGGTGAGTGCGGACATGGCGGTAATTCCAGGGAAATCGTGCGGACGGGCACGGCCGGGGTCAAACCCCTACCCTATGTGGTGGGTGCCGTCAGGGGGAAGGTGGGTGAAAAACCGGGCGCCCGCCACCACGCCGGCCGCCGGGCCGTTGCTTCCTGCGGGTGGGAGGGGATAGGTTGCGCCGGGGCTGCCGGGGCGCTCCATCTTCGCATCCTTCTCGAACGAGGCCCTGGACCACCCCCTCATGTCTGCTTCGCGCGCCGCCAACCTCCCGCCCCGGCTCTCCCCCCTGGAGACCATCGGAGGGATCGGTGTCGGGCGGGCCCGCTCGAAGATGATCCTGAGCCTGGCCTGGCCGGTGGTCCTGGGCATGCTGACCCAGACCGCGGTCAACCTGGTCGACAGCGCCATGGTGGGGCACCTGCCGGACCGGGTCGCGATCCCGGGCCAGGCGGCCCTGAACGTGGCCATCGTCCTCTTCTGGGCCATCGGCGGCTTCCTCTCCTCGATCCAGGTCGGCGCCCAGGCCATCGTGGCCCGCCGCTACGGGGAGGGGGAGAAGCTCCTGGCCGGGCGGGCGCTGGCCAACGCCACCACCATCGCCTTCACCACGGCGATCGTGGTCTCGATCGCCGCCTACCTGATCGTCCCCTTCGTCTTCGGCTTCTTCCACAAGGATCCGGAGGTGAACCGCTGGGGCATCTCGTACCTGCAGATCCGGATGATCGGCCTCCTCTCGATGGTCGCCACCCAGGGCTGCAAGGGCTTCTTCGACGGGATCGGCCGCACCTACGTCCACATGGTCGCGGCGATCATCATGAACGTCATCAACATCTTCGGGAACTGGCTGCTGATCTACGGCAACCTCGGCTTCCCCCGCCTCGAGGTCGACGGCGCGGCGATCGCCTCGACCATCTCGACCTACATCGGCCTCTTCATCATCCTGGGCTGGACCTTCACCGCCGAGATCCGCAAGAACTACCGCCCCTTCCGGCTGGGCAACTTCGACCTGAGGGTCATCTGGGACATCGTCCGCCTCTCGGTGCCCTCCGGGATCGCCACCGTGGCGATGATGACGGGCTTCCTCCTCTTCCAGAAGATCGTCGGCGACATCGACGACAGCGCCGGCCACGGAGCCATCTACGGCGCGGCCACCAAGGTCATCATCGACATCCTCTCGGTGACCTTCATGAGCTGCATCGCCGTGGGGACGGCGACCGCCACCCTGGTGGGCCAGAGCCTCGGGCGGGGCAAGCCCCGCCGCGCCGAGCTCTTCGGCTGGGACTCGGTGAAGCTGGGCTTCTACCTCTTCGGGGCCTTCGGCCTGACCATCGCCCTCTGGCCCGGCCTCTTCATCCAGATCTTCAACCCGAACCCCGAGATCATCGCGGCCGCCAGCCCCCCCTTGCGCCTCATGGGCTCCTGCGGCGGCCTCATCGCCGCCGGCCTGATCCTCATGCAGGCGATGTTCGGCGCGGGGAACGCGAAGTTCGTGATGTGGGTCGAGCTGGGCCTGCACTTCCTGGTGCTGGTGCCCCTGGCCTGGGTCTTCGGGGTGCTCCTGGAGGGCGAGCTGCTGGGGATGTGGATGTCGGGGGTCGTCTACGTCTCGCTCCTGGTGCTGGTCATGGGCTACACCTTCTACCGAGGGCGCTGGAAGACGATCCGGGTCTGACCGGTTGCGCCCCTTTATCGAAGGTGACGCGCCATGCCGAAGACCGTCCTCATCGTCGATGACGAGAAGAACATCCTGGTGACCCTCTCCCGGGCGCTCTCGGTCGAGGGCTACGCCACGGAGGTCGCCGGCTCGGCGAAGATCGCCCTGGAGAAGATCGCCGCCACCCCCATCGACGCGATCCTGATGGACGTGCAGATGCCGGAGATGGACGGCCTCAAGGCCCTCGAGGCCCTGCGCGAGCGCTCGATCGAGATCCCGGTGGTGATGATGAGCGGCCACGGGACCATCGACACCGCCGTCGAGGCCGTGCGCCGCGGCGCCCTCGACTTCCTGGAGAAGCCGGTGGGCACCGAGCGGCTGCTGGTCACCCTCGAGAACGCCCTGCGCTACACCCAGCTCCAGGCCGCCAACGCCGACCTGATGGCCGAGGCCGGCCGCCAGGTGGGGCTGCTCGGCGAGGCTCCGGCCATCACCCGCCTGCGCGCCCTCATCGACAAGGCGGCCCCCTCCGAGGGGAGGGTGCTGATCACCGGCGAGAACGGCACCGGCAAGGAGCTGGTGGCCCGGGCCATCCACGAGGGCTCGATCCGCCGCGGCGGCCCCTTCGTGAAGCTGAACTGCGCCGCCGTCCCCAGCGAGCTCATCGAGAGCGAGCTCTTCGGTCACGAGAAGGGCGCCTTCACCGGCGCCGTCGGGGCGCGCAAGGGCAAGTTCGAGCTGGCCGACGGCGGCACCCTCTTCCTCGACGAGGTGGGCGACATGCCCGCGTCGATGCAGGCCAAGCTCCTGCGGGTGCTGCAGGAGGGGGAGTTCGAGCGGGTCGGCGGCAGCCAGACCTTCACCGTCGACGTGCGGGTGGTGGCCGCGACCAACCAGGACCTCGAGGCGATGGTCGCCGAGGGGGCCTTCCGGGAGGACCTCTACTACCGCCTCAACGTGGTCCCCCTTCGCACCCCGGCCCTGCGGGAGCACCCCGGCGACATCCCGGAGCTGGCGGAGGCCTTCCTGGCCGAGGCGACCCGCCGCAACCGCCGCAAGGGGGTGCGGCTCTCCCCCGAGGCCATCGCCGCCCTGGGCAGCTACCCCTACCCCGGCAACGTGCGCGAGCTGCGCAACATCGTCGAGCGGCTGGTGATCCTCTGCGACGGGGACACGGTCAGCGCCGCCGAGGTGCAGGCCCTCCTCCCGGGCGGCCGGCTCTCCGGCCAGGCCGCCTCCACCGCCAGCCTCTACCGGGAGGGGGTCTTCCTCAAGGACCTGGTGGCCGAGGCGGAGCGCGCCATCGTCCTTGCTGCCCTGGACGCGAATGGCGGTAACATGACCGACACGGCGAGGGCGCTCGGGCTCGAGCGCTCCCACCTCTACAAGAAGTGCCGGGCCCTGGACATCGATCGCACCTAGGGTCCGTGAACAATCCGGTCCGGCGCTGCGTCGGACCCGCGAGAAGCCCGAAACCGAACACTCCCAGGGGGACTCCCATGGCCCGCGTCATCCGCTCCGCTCTCCTCGCCGCGCTCTGCGGCCTCCTCGCCCTCCCCGCCCTCGCCAGCGCCGGCACCCTCGTCGAGGACAGCACCGACGTGAAGTTCCCCGAGGTCCGGAAGGTCGCCGGGAAGGACTTCAAGTGCCTCGGCACCGGCGTCCGCAAGGTCGTCATCTTCAAGGTCTACGCGGCGGCCTTCTGCATCGACGCGGCGGAGGCCGACGGCATCCTGAAGGGCGCCGTGGCCGCCCACGCGAACGGCAAGACCGGTGAGGACCTGGCCGAGCTCCTCGAGGACAGCGACGCCTTCAACAAGAAGCTCTACGCCAACTCGGCCGACAAGCTCGTGGTCATGCACATGGTCCGCGACGTCGGCAAGGAGAAGCTCGCCAGCGCCTTCCAGGAGTCCCTCGGCAAGGTCCTCCCCAAGGCCAGCGTCGACAAGCTCGGCGCCCTGATGACCGTCGACGCCAAGGACGGCATGGAGGTCCTCTTCTACACCCAGGGCAACACCGTCTTCGTGGACATGGGCGGTGACGTGAAGCAGGTCGACGACGACAAGATCGCTGCGGCGGTCTGGAGCGTCTGGCTGGGGCCCGACACGGTGACGCCGGGCATGCGCGAGGACATCGCCGTCCGGGCGAGCAAGTAATCCTGCCTTGAGCCTGCGCTACTTCGTCCGCTGGCGGCGCGACCATCGCCTGGCCGAGCACGCCCTCGATCCCGAAGAGGCCCGGCGCCGCTTCGGGATCGGCGAGCCCTTCTGCCTCGTCTTCCACGAGGGCGAGCGCCCTCACGCCTTCCTGGAGGTGGCGCGGGGCGAGCTCTCGGTGGGGCGGCTGGACGGCGAGGGCTTCTGCCGCCTGGAGTGGGGCTTCGAGCGCTCGGGGCAGCGCCTCTTCCTCCACCGGGCCTCCCTCCACGACTTCGACGAGGAGGGCGAGCCCATCGCCCAGCTCGCCTTCTTCTTCGAGGAGGAGGGCCAGGTGACCCTCCAGCGCTCGGCCGCCCCCTTCGAGGTGGTCGAGACCGAGACCCACACCTTCGCGGCGGGCGAGCACTGGTGCCCGGAGCCCCCCTTCGAGGAGCTGCCCGTGCTGCTCCACCGCGAGCCCGACCTCCCGGCCGACCTGTAGCGGCGGGCGCCTACTCTCCGTACTGGAGGGCGACCTCGTCGGCCACCAGCTTCTGCAGCTGCGGCAGACCGAAGCTGGTCAGCGGCTTGCCGTTGACGAAGAAGGAGGGGGTCTTGTTCACCTGGAGCGTGCGGGCGTCGAGCATGTCCTGCTGGACGCGCGCGACGATCACCGGGTGGTCCATGTCCTTGCGCAGCTGCTCGAGGTCGAGGCCGAGCTGCGGGAGCAGCTCCCAGATCCGCTCGGGCTGCGGGCGGTGGTGATCGGCCCAGATCCGCTGGGTCTCGAACATCAGCTGGAGCGTCTCCCAGTACTTCCCCTGGGCCCGGGAGGCCTCGAGGATCCGGCAGATGACGTCGGCCCCGTGGTGGAAGGGCGCGTAGCGGATGACCAGGCGCACCTTGTCCTCGCCGTGCTTCTTCTGGATGGCCTTCACGTGGGGCGCCAGGGCGCCGCAGGCCTCGCAGCCGGGATCGAGGAACTCGACCAGGTAGACCCGGGCGTCCTCGGCGCCGAGCATGATGCCGTTGGGCCGCACCATGATCTCGGCGTTCGCGGAGGCGAGGAATTTCGCCTCGGCCTTCCGCTGGCCGCTGACCATGAACATCCCGACGGCGAAGACGAGCGCCAGGAGGAGGACGGTGCCGATGACGAGGATGGGCTTCTTCATGAGGCGAGCTTCCGGTTCAGGAGGACGAGGAGGGCGCTGATGGTCCCGAAGGCGAGGAAGGAGAGCAGCGGGATCGAGATGATCCCCAGCTCGAAGAAGACCTCGGTGCAGGAGGCTCCCTCGCTGCAGGGCGAGATGGTCTCGGGGATGACGCCCTCGTAGAGCAGCGTGTGATAGAGCGCGACCGCCGCGCCCAACCCGGAGAGGGGCAACGCGTAGCGGACCACCCTCCCGTCGAAGGGGAAGAGGCCCAGCAGCAGGATCGCCAGGAGCGGGAACATGAAGACCCGCTGCCACCAGCAGAGCACGCAGGGGGCGTACTCCATGACCTCGCTGAAGAAGAGGCTGCCGGTGACCGAGAGGGCGGTCACCAGCCAGGCTCCGAAGAGCAGCAACCAGGGCGCCTCGAGCTTGTCCGTCTTGTCCGGGGTGTCGTTCATGAGGCCGTGCGCATGCTCCAGAGCAGCCGGGAGATCACCGGCCGGCGGGTCTCGCCGGTCACGATCATCAGGAGCTTGGTGATCTTCAGATCCTCCATGTCGGTACAGAGGAGGATGACCATCTCCCGGACGAAGTTCGTGTCGAGGGTCACGTAGTTGTCGGTCCCCACGCCGAGCTTCACCGCCTTCTTCTCCCACCAGGAGAAGGGGTGGTCCTTGTAGGTCGGGAAGGAGCTGGTCAGCATGATGTTCGAGGAGGGCAGCGCCACCAGGCTCACCTCCTTGTGGATCATGCGGTTGAGCACGTCGTGCTGGTAGTGCTCGACCTCCCGGGCCGTGTGGAACTTGATCTTGATGAAGCGCTGGGTCTCCTCGAGGGAGAGCTTCTCGCCGGCCAGCAGCTTGTCGAGGATCTCGGGCTGGCGGCTCCAGTCCATCTCGGCCAGCTCCTGCCCCTCCCGCGAGTCCGGCGCGACGCCCTCGCCCTGGAAGTTCTTCTCCATGACCTTCTCGAAGATCATGTGGAAGTAGAAGTTGGGGTTCACGCCCAGGCTGACCCCGTGCTCGAGGGTGTCGATGTGCCAGATGTTCATGGCGTTATCGACCGCCTGCACGCCGAGGCGCAGGGTGCGCCAGGTCTCGCCGTGGTGGCTGCGCAGGCGGAAGCCCGCGAACTGCAGCTTGCGGAAGCCCAGCCGCATCTCCTCGAAGTGAGACTTGCGGTAGTGGTCGCGCTCGTCCCCCACGGTGTCGACGTCGGAGAGCTTCTCGCGCAGGAAGGGGTGCCTCTCCAGCAGCTCGAAGATGCGCTTCACCTGGTGGAGGAAGTCCTCCTGCTTGGTGGCGAAGCGATCGCTGTCGAAGAACGAGGCCTCCTTGCGGAAGGAGGGCGAGAGGACGAAGTCGAAGCGGGGCTCCTCGCGCTGGAAGCGCATGAAACCCTCGTAGAGCCCGAGCACCACGTCCTCGGCGCTCACGCGATCGCCCGGCAGGGCGTCGGCCCCCTCGCTGGTGGCCCGGGAGAGGGAGAACTTCAGCCGGACCTTGCCCACGTTGAACTTGCCGAAGACCGTGCTGGCCAGGCTGTAGGCGGCGTCGGCGTGGGCCTCCCGGTCCCGCAACACCAGCTTGGCCAGGGTGAGCTGCTGCAGGTACTGCCCGAAGCTGGTGGAGCCCCGCAGGCGGATGAGACGATCGACGTCCGCCTCGGAGCGGATCGGAAGGGCTCCCTCTCCGTAGACCTCGACGATCTTCCGCTCGTAGGCCGCCGCCTCGGGCCCCTCCAGGAGGGCCTTCAGCCGGGGGAAGATGAAGCTGGCCTCCAGGGCCCCGGTGAGGTGGGTGTGCTCGTCGTGGAAGGGCGCCGGGAAGGACCGCAGGATCGCCTCGAGGGCGCGTCCCACCGGGTGAGCGAGCAGCTCCTCGATGTCCGCGGCGCCCCGCGCCAGATCGAAGAGCAGGGTGCGGAACTCGGAGACCGCCGCCAGGCAGGCTGGCCGCTCCTTGAAGAGCATCGAGTGGGTGGCGAGCTCGAGGGTGTCCCCCAGGGAGACCCCGTTGGTCTCGGAGATCACCTTGGTGAGGGCCCGCTGCAGCTCCTGTCGTTCCGCGTCGTTCATGCTCTCCCTGCCGGTCCCGGGAGGTGTGCGCCTCCCGGGATGGGCCCTTATAGCACCCTGCCCCCGGCAGGCCACCCGGCTCGATCTGGTCGTCTTGAATGATTTGACAGGCCGTTTTGGGTGCCTATACTCAATGCATGGTCGTTTTGGTTGATTTTTGTCCCGCCACTGGAGGTTTTCCCCATGAAGATCCCTGCCCTGATCGTCGGCCTGCTGGCCGCCGCCGGTGCCGCTGAGGCCATGGCGATCGAAGAGCCCCGCTACGAGGTCCTCGCCGAGCAGGAGGGCTGGGAGCTGCGCCGCTACGCGCCCACCCTGGTCGCCGAGGTCGAGGTCGAGGCCGACTTCGAGGAGGCGGGCAGCCGCGCCTTTCGCACCCTGGCGGGCTACATCTTCGGCAAGAACACCCGGGACGAGAAGATCGGCATGACCGCCCCGGTGAGCCAGCAGGCGGCCGGGGAGCGGATCGGGATGACCGCCCCGGTGACCCAGCAGGCCCGGGAGGGGCGCCACGTGATCGCCTTCATGATGCCCGCCCGCTACACCGCCGAGACCCTCCCGGCGCCGGTCGATCCCCGGATCGTCCTGCGGGAGCTGCCCGCCCGGCTCGTCGCGGTGCGCGGCTACAGCGGGCGCTGGACGGCCGAGGGCTACCAGGAGAACGAGGCGCGCCTGATGACCGCCCTCGACGCCGCCGGGCTCGTGCCGGCCGGGGCGCCGACCTGGGCCCGCTTCAACTCGCCCTACAGCCTCTGGTTCCTCCGGCGCAACGAGGTGCAGGTCACCCTGGCCGAGGAAAGCCCGGGCCTGCGCCCGCTCCTCGCGGCGGGCCCGCGCTGAAGGGACCTCGCGGCGCCGGGCCGCGCCGCCCGGCGAGAGTGGCAGCCCGGCTCGAGATCCCCCATTCTGAGCGGACCATGAGCGAGCCTGCGACGACCGGCGAGTCCCCTCCCCGCGCCTCCATGGTGCACTTCTACCGGGGGGAGCTCGGCCGGATGACGGACTACCGGCTGCGGCTGGACCGGACCACGAACTGGGCGGTGGGCGTCAACGCGGCGCTCCTCTCCATCGCCTTCACCCAGCAGGACCACGCCGGCCTGATGCTGGTGATGACGGTGGCCCTCAACCTGATGCTGGTCTGGATGGAGGCCCGCCGCTTCCGAAGCTACGAGATGATCCGGCGCCGGGTCCGGCTGCTCGAGACCGGCTTCCTCCGGCAGGAGCTGGGGGCCGAGCCCCGCCCCGGCTGGGTCGAGGCGCTGGCCGAGGACCTGCAGGCGCCGCAGCCGGCGATCGGCACCCTCGACGCCCTCTCGGTCCGCCTGCGCCGCAACTACCTCTGGCTGATCATCATCGACTACGGCGCCTGGTTCTACCTGATCAGCCACGCCGACCTGCCAACCGGCGCGAGCATCGGCCCACTCTCCGGGGTGACGGTGATCACCCTGGCGACCACCCTCCTCGTCATCCTGGTCGGCCTGGCGCTGCGCTACCAGCAGCCGGAAGAAGGCTGAGGTGAGCTTCGAGATCATCGCGACCTTCGTGGTCCTCGGCGTCGCGATGCTCCTCTTCCTCACGGAGTGGATCCCGGCCGGCCAGACCTCGCTGCTCGCCGCCTGCGCGCTGCTCGTCCTGGGGGTGATCGACCAGGAGCAGCTCTTCGAGGGCTTCACCAACGACGCGACCGTGACCGTCACCGGCATGTTCGTGGTGAGCGCCGCGCTCTTCCGCAGCGGAGCGGTGAACGCCGTCGGCGACCTCCTCGCCCGGCTGCTGGAGCGCGGCCAGACCTGGGCGCTGGCCGGCCTCACCAGCGTGGGGGGCATCCTCTCCGCCTTCATCAACAACACCTCGGTCGTGGCGATCCTGCTGCCCATCGTCACCCGCAGCTCCCGCCGCGCCGACCGCAGCGCCTCCCGCTTGCTGATGCCCCTCTCCTTCGCTGCGATGCTCGGCGGGACGATCACCCTCATCGGCACCTCGACCAACCTGGTGGTCAGCTCCATCGCCGTCGAGGAGGGCCTCGAGCCCATCTCGATGTTCGAGCTGGCGCCCGTGGGCCTCGCCCTCTTCGGGGTCGGCGTCCTCTATCTGCTGACCGTCGGCCAGTGGCTGGTGCCCTCTCGCCGGGGCGTCCGCCCGCTGGAGGAGAGCTACGAGGTGAAGGAGTACGTCACCGACCTGCGCATCGCGGAGGGCTGCAGCGCGGTGGGGGCCTCCCTGGGCGAGGCCCCGATGCTGCTGGGGATCCAGTGCGAGATCCTCGGTCTGTGGCGAGACGACGAGGCGGTGCCGAGAGTCCCCCAGGACCGGGACCGCCTCAGCGAGGGTGACATCCTCCGCCTCCACTGCGCCGCTCCCGAGATCGAGAAGCTGATCGCGCGGGAGGGCTCGACCCTCGAGGCGCTGACGGGGCTGACCGGCGCGGGCCGGGTCGCCACCGACGAGATGCCGCTGGTCGAGGCCGTGCTCGGCCCCGGCTCGCCGCTGGTCGGCCACACGGTCGAGGAGTGCGATCTCCGCGAGCAGCACGGCGCGGTGGTGGTGGCGGTCCGCCGGCAGGCCGAGGTGCAGCACACCCGGCTGGGCGCCCTCAAGCTGCGCGCGGGGGACGTCCTGCTCCTCTGCGTCGAGCGCGCCAGCCTCGACCAGCTGGAGGTCCACGGCGACTTCACCCTGATCTCCGAGACGACCTTCGTCCAGTTCCGGAGGCGCAAGATCCCCGTCGTGCTGGCGATCCTGGCGGCGGTCGTGGGGCTCGCCGCTCTCGACGTCTTCAGCATCTCCGCCGCCGCCCTGATGGGGGTGGTGGCGGTCCTGCTGAGCCGCTCGCTGCAGCTCGACGAGGCGGTCGACGCGGTGGACTGGAACATCGTGATGATCCTGGCCGGAGTCGTCCCCCTCGGGAGCGGAATGGTCTCCAGCGGCGCGGCCGATCTCCTGGCCCAGTCGATCGCGTCCATCCTCCAGCACCTCGGTCCCCGCGGCACCGTCGCCGGCCTCTTCGTGGTCACCGGCCTCATCACCTCGCTCATCAGCAACAGCGCGGCGGCGGCGCTCCTCACCCCGGTGGCCTTCAGCGTCGCGGCCGAGCTCGAGATCCTCCCCCGGGCGCTGGTCATGACCATCGCCTTCGGCGCCTCGACGGCGCTCCTCACCCCGGTGGGCTACCAGACCAACACCATGGTCTACGGCGCGGGCCGCTACCGCTTCTGGGACTTCGCCCGCGTCGGCGCGCCCCTGATGGTGCTGCTCACCGCGGTCGTGGCCTGGCTGGTCCCCGAGCTCTGGCCGCTGCGCTGACGCCCGCTCGCCGCGCGCTTCAGGCCGCCGACTCGGCCGGGGCCTCGCGGGGCTCGCGGGGGAGGGTCAGCCGGAAGACGGTCCCTCCCTCGAGACACCGGGCCACCTCGAGGGAGGCCCGGATCTGCTGGACCAGCTCCGAGACGATCGCCAGCCCGACGCCGCTGCCGGGGATCGCGGGGGCGCCCGCTCGCTCGATCCGCTCGAAGAGTTCGAAGATCCTCCCCTGGGCGTCCTCCGGGATGCCGACGCCCTGATCCGCCACCGAGATGGCGCAGGCCACGCGCCCGTCCTCGAGGGAGGCGGTGACCTCTCCCCCCTCCGGCATGAACTTGATGGCGTTCGTCAGGAGGTTGCGCACGATGCCGCCGATGGCGTCGGCGCTGGTGGTGACGGGAAACTCGATGCCGCCGGTGATCCGCAGGCGGACCTCCCGGCTCGCGGCGAAGCCCTCGAACTCGGCGCAGATCTCCCGGACCAGCTCCTCGAGGTCCAGGGGCTCGAGGCGCACCTCGCCCTTCTGCAGGCCGATCCGGGCGAGCTCGATGACCTGATCGACGAGGGTCCGCAGCCGCTCGGTGTTGCGGCGCATCAGCACCAGGCGACGACGCACCTCGTCGGGCAGCTCGAAGTTCTCCTCCTCGATGAGCTCCTCGAGGGGCGCCGCGATCAGCGCCAGGGGGGTCCGGAACTCGTGGTTCACCTTGGCGTAGAAGCGGGCCTTCGCCTCGTCGAGCTCCTCGAGGCGCCGGAGGTTGTCGGCCAGCTTCTCGCTCGCCTCCTCCAGCTCGCGGCGCTGGTCCTCGATCTCGAGCCGCCCCAGGAACTCCCGGCGCCGCAGCCGCTCGGTGACCGCGCTCGCCACGACCATGATCACGGCGCAGTTGAGGAGGAAGTAGGCGTTGCCGAGGAGCGCCATCCGGTCGAGGGGCCCCTCGAGGAAGAGCGCGGGGACCAGGTAGATCCCCAGGAAGCCGAGGGAGACGGCCGCCGTCTGGCGGAGGTTCCAGGGGAAGAGGAGCCCCACGGCGATCATCACCACCGTGAGCCCGGCGTAGTAGCGCGAGGTGAGCCCCTCTCCCAGCACCAGCATGGCCACGGTGCCCAGCGCGAGCCAGAGGGCGAGCCCGTAGGAGAGGGCGTGCGCTCTGGCCTCCAGCGATCCGCTCCGGGTGAGGAGGTAGACGGCGATGCAGCCGGCGATGGCGACACCCCGGATGACGATCAGGATCGAGGGGTGCTCGAGCTCGGAGGTGAGATCCAGGAAGAGGCCGAAGGGCAGGAGGAGCGCGGCCAGGAGGGCGCCGAGCCGCACCCGCGAGAGGGTCAGCGCCCGCCGCCGCGCCTCGTAGGCCTCCTCGGTCTCTCTTCCCCCGCTCGCCTCTCCTTGCCGCACCATCCGTGGATCTCTGGCCAGCAGCGTACCCCAGAAAAGAGAAAGGCCCCCGCCGCGAATGCGACGGGGGCCCTTCCAAAACGGCTATCAAGGCCGTGCTGTCGGGCGCTAGCCCTCGGCAGCCTCGTCGGCGGCGGCCTCGTCGCCACCCTCGTCAGCGGCCGCCTCGTCGGTGGCCTCCTCCTCGGTGGCCTCCTCGGCGGGCGCGGCCTCCTCGGCGGGAGCCTCGGCCTCGGCGGCCGGGGTCTCGGCGGCGGCGTCGCCCGAAGAAGAGCTGGTGGCGCAACCGGCCAGGGTAGCGATGCCGATACCGGCGATGACCTTCGTGAGAGTCTTCAGATTCATTGAGTTTTCCTCCTCGTCGTCCACAACCCGAAAGACAATGAGCGGAGGATAGCCTGACTTCCGAGATAGGCAACAGCCCCTATTTTCATCGGGGTGCCCTCCCGCGGACCGTGCGCTAGATTCCCCAGCCGATGAGCACCTCCAGCGATCCCAGAACCGCCCTCTTCGACCGCCTGCGGAGTGACTTCCTCGGACTCGACCGGAAGGATCCGGTGATCGGCGGCGGCGAGCGGCGGCGGGTCTACCTCGACACCACCGCGACCGCGCTGATGCCCCGGATGGTCTGGGAGGGCCTGGAGACCTACCTGGAGGCCGCCTGCGCCAACAGCCACACGGTCGCCCACCGCGCCGGGCGGGACACCACCGAGGCCATCGAGGAGAGCCGGCAGGCGATCGGCCGCCTGGTGGGCTACGACCCCGAGAAGGACGTGGTGCTCTTCACCGGCAACGGCGCCACCGGGGCCATCAACTTCCTGGCCCGGGCGCTCTTCCCGCCCGAGCTGCGCCCCCTGGTGAAGCGCTTCCCCGCCGGCCCCCCCGCCGAGATGGTCTCGGCCTACCGGGAGGTCCTGGGGCCCGCGGGCGCGGCGGTCGTCGACGACCTGCTGGCCCGGCCGGTGGTGATCACCACCGAGATGGAGCATCACTCCAACCTCCTGCCCTGGATCGAGGCGGTCGGCCACCACAACGTCCATGCGGTGGCGGTGAAGCCGGAGGACGGCACCCTCGACCTCGACGATCTCGATCGTCTGCTGGCCGAGCACGGACCGCGGGTGCGCCTCCTGGCCGTCACCGGGGTCTCCAACGTCACCGGCATCATCAACCCCGTGCCCACCCTGGCCCGCAAGGCCCACGCCGTCGGCGCCCAGGTCATGATCGACGGCGCCCAGTGGGTGCCCCACGCGCCGGTCCGGATGCACCCGGGGGAGCCCGAGGCCTCCCTCGACTACCTGGTCCTCTCCGGTCACAAGCTCTACGCCCCCGGGAGCCGGGGCGCGCTGATCGGCTCCCTCCAGACCCTCTCCGGCCGCCACTGCGTCACGGACGTCGGGGGCGGCATGGTCGAGTACGTCGCGATCGAGGACTTCGAGATCAAGGAGGAGATCACCGCCCGCGAGGAGGCCGGCACCCCGAACATCCTCGGCAGCATCTCCATGGGGCTGATCGCCGGCGCCCTGGAGCGCATCGGCATGGACGTGGTCGAGGAGGAGGAGCAGCGCCTCTGCGCCCGGCTCCTCGCGCGCCTCGAGGCCATCGAGGGCGTGAGGATCTACGGCAGCATCGATCAGGAGGTGGCCCCCCGGGCCGGGGTGGTGACCTTCAACGTCGAGGGGCTCCACCACGCGGTGGTGGCCGCCTACCTCAACGACTTCCACAACATCGCGGTGCGCAACGAGTGCTTCTGCGCGCACCCCTACGTGAAGTGTCTCCTCCTGATCGACCCCGCCACGGAGGCGAGCTACCGGGACGAGATGCACGCCCACGACCGCCGGCACGTCCCGGGCGGCGTGCGCGCCTCCCTGGGGATCTACTCGACCGAGGCCGACATCGAGGCCCTCGGCGCCGCTCTCGAGGCCCTGGTGGCCGTTCGGGAGGAGATGGCGGGGCGCTACACGGTCGACCTCGACGGCGACTGCCGGCTGGAGGACGCCGAGGCCCTCCCCCGGACCTACGCGCTCGGGGCGGTGCTGGACGCCTGGGAGCGGATGTAGGTCCGGCGCGCACATGAGGGTGTGTCAACACGCCCACGGCCGGCCCCGGAGCCGGCCAAGATAGATCAGTGATTTCAGCCTCTTGGCGGGGGAGCCCCTGCTGGCACGAGCGCTGCTCTTCGAGGGAAGCACCACGCCCCTTCCCCCGAACCTCCAGGAGGAGATCATGATCACCCGCCGCCCCGCCCACACCTCACCCGCCCTGGTGTCGACCCTGATGGTCGGCCTCATCGCCACCCTCTTCGCCCTGACCGGCTGCTCCCTCTTCGGGGAGGAGGAGGTCCCGGAGGCCGAGATCTCGGTCTCGAAGGTCCGGGGCTTCGACGGCAACTTCGCCCCGGTGGTGGAGGAGGCCCCCTCCGGCCCCTCGGCCGCCACCGTGGCCAGCGCCGACGTCCCCGAGGTCGAGGCCGAGCCCGCCGGCGACCTGCCCGCGCTGGTCGCCCTCCCCTCCACCGGCGCCGCGCCGCCGGCCGAGCCCAAGCCCGAGCCCCTCGCCCTGATCCACCCCGACGACCCCGAGGTGGACCACCTCCTGGAGGCCGAGACCGCCCTCTCCGACGGTGACGCCGCCACCGCCCTGCTGCACTTCCGCCGCAGCGCCTTCGACCTCGACGACTTCGAGAGCTTCGAGGGCATCGGCCGCGCCGCCCGCGCCGCCGGAGAGCGGGAGCTCGCCCTGCGGGCCTTCGAGGCCGCCGCCGAGAAGGACGACGAGCTCGCCGAGCCCCTGGTCGCCGCGGCCCGGATTGCCCTGGGCCTGAAGCAGTACAAGAAGGGCCTGCAGCTCATCGACCAGGCCATCGCCCGCGAGCCGCGCAACGCCGAGGCCTTCAACGTGCGGGGCCGCCTCTGGATGTCGAAGCAGCAGTACCAGAAGGCGCTCATTGCCTTCGACCGGTCGATGGATCTCGATCCCGCCTACATCTGGGCCTACAACAACGCGGGCTACATCCACCTGGTCACCGGTGAGTACCAGGAGGCCGCCGACCTCCTCGAGGTCGCCACGACCCTCGAGCCCGCCAAGGCCTACATGTTCAACAACCTGGGCTTGGCCTACGAGAAGCTCGGCCGGGTCGAGGAGGCCCGCCAGACCTTCGTGAAGGCCCTCGACCTGCGGCCCGGCTACGTCAACGCCCACCTGAACCTCTCCCGGGTGAAGACCCGCATCGCCCTGGCCACCCCTCCGCCCGGATCCGCTTCCGAGGGTGGGTCGGAGATCTTCGTTCCCTAGAAAGCAGCATCTCCCTCGCGCCGCCCGAGAGGAGGCCTCGTTTCGACCTCCTCCTCGGGGGTGGGCCCGGCCCGGGAATCCCCGGGTCGGGCCCGACCTTGCTACTCTTCACTGGCCTGCTGGCCGCCCCCTCCCCATGAGCAAGAAGACGCCCAAGACCGAGGAGCCCCAGAGCTCCGAAGCACGCCCGAGCCGGCTGCGGCGGCTCGCAGGCCTCGCGCTGAAGCTCGCCCTCCTCGGAGCCCTGCTGGGGATCGGCGGGCTGGGCCTCGGCTTCTGGTACCTCTCGAACGACCTGCCCTCCTTCGACTCGCTGGAGGACTACGACCCGCCCCAGACCTCGCGGGTCTACGACGTCGAGGGCAAGCTCGTCGGCACCTACTTCCGCGAGCGGCGCACGGTCGTCCCCTTCGCCGCGATCCCCCGGGTCCTGCAGCAGGCGATGATCGCCGCCGAGGACGAGAACTTCTTCGAGCACGAGGGCCTCGACTACCTCGGCATCCTGCGGGCCGCCCTGAAGAACGTGGCGGCCGGCCGGGTGAGGCAGGGGGCCAGCACCATCACCCAGCAGGTCGTGAAGACCTTCCTGCTCACCCCCGAGCGCAAGCTCAAGCGGAAGATGAAGGAGATGATCCTCGCCCGCCGCCTCGAGCAGAACCTCTCCAAGGACGAGATCCTCTACCTCTACCTCAACCAGATCTACTTCGGGCACGGCCGCTACGGAGTGGAGGAGGCCTCGCGCTACTACTTCGGCAAGTCGGTGGAGGACCTCGAGCTCGACGAGGCCGCGATCCTGGCGGGCCTGCCCAAGGCGCCGGCCTACTACTCGCCCCGCCGCTACCCCGAGGCCGCCCGCAAGCGGCGCAGCTACGTGCTCGGGCGGATGGCGGCGGCCGGCTTCATCAGCGAGGGGGAGGCGAAGATCGCAGACGCGATCCCCATCCACGTCGCGCCCCTGCCGCCGCCGCAGGCCGGCGCCTCCTACCTGGAGGAGGTGCGCCGGCAGCTGATCGAGGTCCTGGGCGAGGAGGCGCTCCTCGAGGGTGGCCTGGAGATCCACCTGGCGATGAACGCCCGGATGCAGCAGGCCGCCGAGGACGGAGTGCGTGACGCCCTCCACGCCGTCGACCGCCGCCAGGGCTTCCGCGGCCCCCTCGTCCGCGTCTCGGCCGAGACCCGGGCGACGCTCGAGGAGAGCTTCGCCGAGGAGCTCCAGCGCCGCCGCGAGCGCGGCCAGCGGATGGAGCCCTGGATCTGGAACCTCGAGGAGCTGGCCCGCTGGGACGCCGGCGGCGAGACCCCTCCCCCCTTCGAGCTCACCCTCCCCGAGCCCGGCGAGCTGGTGGCCGGGCTGGTGATCGAGCTGCCCGACGAGAAGACCGCGCGGATCTCCCTCGGCTCCGGGAGCGGTACGGTCCGCCTCGAGGACCTGCGCTGGGCCCGCCCCTTCGACCTCGAGAAGGACACCGAGGCGCCCACGCGGATCAGCCAGGTGCTCGCCCCCCTCGACGTGGTCTGGGTGCGGCTGGACGCGGAGGCGCCCGCGACCCCGGGCGAGGACTCCACCGAGATCGCCCTGCACCTCTCGCAGCTGCCGGAGGTGCAGGGCGCCCTGGTGGCCATCGACCCCCGCACCCGGGGCGTGGTGGCGATGGTGGGGGGCTACGACGCCACCCGGGACGCCTTCAACCGGGCCACCCAGGCCCGGCGGCAGCCCGGCTCCTCCTTCAAGCCCTTCGTCTACGGCGCCGCCATCGACACCGGCCTCTTCACCGCCGCCTCCCGGGTGCTGGACGCCCCGGAGGTCTTCCACGATCCCTGGACCGGCAAGGTCTGGAAGCCCCAGAACTACTCCCTGCGCTTCGACGGCGAGATGTCCCTTCGCCAGGCGCTGGCGCGCTCGAAGAACATCGTGGCCGTGCGCCTCATCGACAAGGTCGGCGTGGACACGGTCGTGGACTTCGCCCGGCGCGCCGGGATCGAGAGCAAGCTGCCCCGGGTGCTGCCCCTGGCCCTCGGCGCCGGCGAGGTGACCCCCCTGGAGCACGTCAACGCCTTCACCACCCTGGCGGCGATGGGCGTCCACGACCAGCCCCGGATGGTGCTGGAGGTGAAGAACCGCAACAAGGAGGTGATCCACCGCAGCGAGGCGCGGCCCGAGACCACCCTGCGGCCGGCGGTCACCTTCGTCCTCGCCGACCTGATGACCTCGGTGATGAAGGAGGGCACGGGGAAGCGGCTGAACCGGCTGGGCCGCACGGTGGCGGCCAAGACCGGCACCGCCAACGATCAGCGCGACGCCTGGTTCGTGGGCTTCACGCCGCAGATGGTCTGCGGCACCTGGGTGGGCTTCGACGTGCCGAAGATCCTCGGTCAGAACGAGTACGGCTCGAAGGCCGCCGGGCCGGCCTGGCTCGACTTCATGAAGGTGGCCCTCGAGGGCGAGCCCATCGACTGGTTCGATCCGCCGGAGGGCATCCGCTACCTGCGGGTCGACCCCGAGAGCGGCCTGCTCGCCCACCCCGACGGGCTGGGCGTCTTCGAGCCCTTCGTCGCCGGCACCGAGCCCCTCGAGACGGCCCCGCCGCCCGACACGCTCCTCTCCGAGGATTTCCTCACCCTCGATCCGCGGGGTATTCCGTGAAGGTGCGCTGCAGACTCCGAGCGATCGTCGCGCTGGCGGCCCTTCTCCTTCTCTCCCTGGCTCCGGCGCTCGCTCGCGCGGCGCGGGAGTCCACCCCGATCTCCGCGATCGATCGGCTGGTGGACGACTTCGGGGCTCGGCTGGACGAGGCCCTGCCGGCCGTGGAACCCCGGAACCTCGCGCTGGTCTTCCGGGCCCGGGGCCCCGAGGACGGCCCCGCGGCGGGCGGCGAGCTCGGGCGCGTGGTCGAGGCCGCCCTGCCCGCCGCGCTTCGTGGCGCTGCCGGGATCACCCACGTCCACCTGCTCCCCCCTTCGGACCACGAGACCCACCTGCGCCAGGCCGCGCGGGCGGGCGCCACCCACCTCCTGGAGGTCAGCCTGCACCTGGTGGGCAGCGAGCTGCTCCTCACCGGTGAGCTCGCCCCGACCTGGGAGAACCTCTGGACCGGCGAGATCGTCGGCGAGACCACCACCTTCAGCGTGCGGACCCGGGCCGACCGCGCCGCCCTCCTCCTGGCCCGGGCAGCCACCGCCGCCGCCCCGAGCAGCACCCACCTGCGCCTCGTGCCCCTCGGCGAGCTCCCCGGTGAGGTCGTGGCCCTCTCCATCGGCGACGCCCGGGGGGACGGACAGCAGCTCCTGGCGGCCCTCGATCTGGAGGCGGTCACGCTCCACCGCCTCCACGACGGGCGCCTGGAGGAGCTCGCCCGCCACGAGCTCTCGGATCGGGGGCGGGCCCTCGTCCGCCCGCGCTCCCCGACCGGCGGCGTGGCCATCGCCAAGGTGGCCTTCGCCCCGGCCCTCACCTTCCGGCACGAGCGCCACAGCGCCGGCGCCGTCCTGCGCTTCAAGCGAGGCCGCCTGGAGCACCTGGCGGAGGCCCAGGACGTGCCCCTCTCCGCCACCGACGAGCTGCTCCTCTTCGGGGAGCTCGTCCCCGGCCAGAGCCGCTTCGGCCCCCGCCTGCGCCTCCAGGGCCCGGGGATGGTGGCCAACCTCGAGGTGGGCGGCGAGCTCCTCGAGGCCGCGCTCTCCCCGGCGGGAGACGAGCTGATGATCCTGCGCCCCGACCACACCCTCGAGCGCTTCGCCCTGCGCCGGGACAAGAGCAGCGCCCGCCTCGAGCGCCTGCCGCTGCGCGCGCCCCCCGCGGGCCTCGGCCTGGCGATCGCCGACCTCGACGGGGACGGCAGCCCCGAGCGCATCGCCTCGGCGGCCGAGCCCCCGGGCCTCGAGGATCGCCTGCAGATCGCCGAGCTCGCCGGCGAGGTGCGCGAGCTGCGCCCGATCCCCGGCGCCGTGCGCTGCGCCGCCACCGGGGACCTCGACGCCGACGGCCGCGACGACGTGGTGGTGGCGTCGATCCTGGGCGGCACCACCTACCTCTACCTGCTCACGGGGGCCCCATGAGCCACCGGACGAAGCTCGCCGCGCTCCTCTCCCTCACCCTCGGGTTGCTCGCGCCGGGCGCGGCCGGGGCCGCCGTGCGGCCGACCACCGGCGGGACCCTGCGCCTGGCCGTGCAGACGCCGGGGGCCACCGCCCCCGAGGCGCGGAGCCTCCCGGGGCGGATCCGCGCCAGCCTGGACGAGTGCACCCTCGGCGACCTCCTCGCCGGGCCGCCCCAGGTGGACGAGGAGGAGGACCGCCTCATCCTGCTGCTGGAGGAGGGGCTGGTCTTCCAGGACGGCAGCAAGCTCGACGCGGCGGCGGTGGTGGAGAGCCTCTCGGCCCACGCCCGGGGCAGCGGCGGCGTGGAGGCCTGGCGCCTGCTGGTGCTCGCCGGCGCGGCCGAGCGCATGAGCGGCGCCGAGGGCGAGCTGGGCCTGAAGGCCATCGGCGCGCGCCGCCTGGAGCTGCGCCTCTCCTGGCCCCTGGGCGCCGGCGCGGTGGAGCTCCTCTCCCACCCCGGCCTGCCCCTGCGCAGCAAGGGGGGCGCCCCCTGCGGCCCCTTCCAGGCGCGAGAGGGCGGCCGGGACGGAGTGCTGGTGCCCTTCGATCGCCACCCCCGGGGGCGCCCCTACTTCGACCGGGTCCAGCTCTTCTCGACCCGGGAGGGAAGCCGCCAGGGCAAGGCCGACCTGCGCCTCGAGGCCTCGGTCGACACCCCCCGGGAGCTCCCGCTGACGACCCGCAGCCTGACCTTCCTCCAGGTGAACGCCTCCCCCGCCCTCCGGGAGCAGATCGACGGCTCCCTCGATCGGAAGGCCATCGTCCGCTACCTGGTCGGCGGCCGGGCCCGGCAGGTCTCCACCCTGCTGCCGGACGCGCCGCCGGGCGCCTCCCGCAGCAGCGGTGAGGCGCCGCCCCGCCGCGCCCTCACCCTGGCCTTCGACGGGGAGGACCCCGTCCACCGCCGGATCGCCGAGCGGATCCAGGTGCGCCTCCACGACGGGGGCCTCGAGGTCGCCCTCCAGCCCCTCCCGGCGCGGGAGCGCGGCGCGCTGCTCACCGGCGCCACCGAGCTGGCCCTGATCACCCTCCCCGGCCTCCCCCGGGATCCGGCCCGGGGCCTGGCCGCGGTCAGCCACGCCGTCCTCGGCGCCCGGGCCGCCCAGGAGGTCCTCGAGACCGCCGCCGCCGCCGAGCGGGCGGGCGGCGGGCTGGGGGCGGCCCTCGGCGAGCTCGAGGCCCGGCTGCCGGTCGTCTTCCTCTACGGGGAGGACGAGGTGGTCTGGATCGGAGATTCCCTGCAGGGCGCCGAGCCCTCGGGTACCCTACCCTTCGATCCCGGCGACCTCTGGCGCTGGGAGTCCTCGACCCGCTGACCTCCCTGGGCCCACGAGAAGCCTTGAAGCTCCGAACCCGCCTCTCCCTCGCCTTCACCCTCCTCTCGCTGATCCCCACCGCGGTGGTCGGCTGGGCGGCGCTGCGGACCGTGCAGCGCAGCTTCGGGACGATGACGGCCCAGCGCCTCGGGGAGGCCGAGGCCGCCGCCGGCGCCGCGCTCGAGGATCAGCGGCGCGAGCTTCGCCTGCGCGCCCGGGCCTTCGCCACCGACTCCCCGGCGGTGCACCGGGCGGCGAAGGATCTCTACCTGGGGCAGGCCGAGCTGCCGGCCCTCCTGCCCCTGGCCGAGAGCCTGATGAGCGGCACCGGGCTGACCGCCCTCTACCTCCTCGACGCCGAGGGGAGCGTCGTCTCCTCCGGCCACCTGCCCGGCCGCTTCGGCTACCCGGAGCCCGAGCTCCTCGCCCTGGCCCGGGCCGGCGCCGGCGCCGGCGAGGGGACCACCTTCCAGATCCGGGAGATCGAGGTGAGGCGCGGCGGCCGGATCGAGACGGTGGTCGCCGCCCTGGTCGGCGCCCCGGTCCTGCCCTTCCCCCGCTCCGAGCCCTCCCTCCACGTGGTGGTGGGACGGGCCATCGACGACGGCCTCGCCGAGCGCCTGCGAGAGGTCAGCGGCGCCTCGGTGCGGATCGTCGACGCCGGGGGCCGCACCCTGGGCTCGGCGCTGCAGCCGAGCGAGAAGCCCATCGGCCCGGACTGGCTCGACACCCTGGTGGAGGCCGCCGGCGGCGCGGGCGGCGCCCGCCTGCGCAGCATCGAGGTGCGCGACGGCCGGGGTGAGATCGTGGAGGTCCAGCTGCGGATCGGCACCGCCCTGCTGGCGCAGGCCCGGGGGAGGATCCTCCTGGGCGTGCTCGTCGCCGCCTTCCTGGTCCTCATCGCCTCGGTGCTGCTGGGCGGCGCGGTCTCGGCGCGGATCACCCGCCCGGTGACGGCGCTGGCCGAGTCCGCCGAGGCCCTCGGCCGGGGTGAGTACGACCGGCCCACGAGCATCGACGCCTCGGGGGAGGTGAAGGCGCTGGTCGAGGCCTTCGAGGCCATGCGCCTGGAGATCCGCGCCTCCCACGACCGCATCGCCGCTGCGGAGCGGGTCGCGGCCTGGCAGGAGATCGCCCGGCGCCTCGCCCATGAGATCAAGAACCCCCTGACCCCCATCTCGATGGCCATCGAGACCCTGCGCCGGGCGAGGGAGAAGAACCACGCGGCCTTCGACGAGATCTTCGACGAGAGCAGCGCGGCCATCCTGGAGGAGGTCGCGGCGCTGCGGCGGATCGTGGACGAGTTCGCCCGCTTCGCCCGCCTGCCGGCGCCACAGCCCCAGCCGACCACGGTCCGGGAGCTCTTCGAGACCACCACCGGCCTCTTCCCCGAGGCCCCCGAGGGCATCGTCATCGCCACCGAGATCCCGGAGGCCCTCCCCCCCCTGGAGATCGACCGGGGCCAGCTCCAGCAGGTGCTGCTGAACCTGGTGAAGAACGCCCTCGAGGCCCTCCAGGGCCGCGACGACGGCAAGATGGGCGGGCGGGTGCGCCTGCGGGCCGAGGCCGTCACCCAAGGCGTCGCGCTGCGGGTCGAGGACGACGGGCCGGGCATCCCCGAGGAGAGCCTGGCCGACGTCTTCACCCCCTACTTCACCACCAAGGAGAGCGGCACCGGGCTGGGGCTCGCGATCTGCCACCGGATCGCCACGGAGCATGGCGGGCACCTGGCCGTGGAGAGCGAGGTGGGCTCGGGCACGACCTTCGTGCTCACGCTGCCCGTGGCGGAGTCGTGATCGGCTTCGAGCTGTGAGCTGCGAGCCATGAGCCTGGCCGAAGCCGGGAGTCCATTCCGGCACTTCCTTCGACGGTGGATCGGTCTCAGGAAGTGGACCGAGCACGGCAAAGCTCGCAGCTCATAGCTCGCAGCTCGTAGCTCGTAGCCCAAAAAGAAAGCGACCCCACCGAGCAAGCTCGACGGGGTCGCTTCTACAGCTCGCTAGCTACTGGTTTCAGAAGCTGGCGCAGGCCGCCGCCACCTCGGTGGTGGTGTCGGCCGTGACGGTCTGATTTGCGGCCACCGCGGTCAGAACGACCTGGAAGACGTCGTCGTCGGTCTCGTTGGTGCAAGCCGCGTCGGCGTTGATGTCCACGTAGATGTCGACGGTGTAGTCGCCGCCATCGGGGAGGATGTCGTTCCAGGTGAAGGCGAAGGGACCGGCGCCGACACCGATGGTATCGGTGCCGGAGGCGATCTCTGTGCCCGCGGCGTCACGCACGGAGGCGTAGACCATGTCGCCGTTGGTGCCGTTGGTGTTGCTGCCGTCGACGGTCAGGTTCCACATCTGGGTGGCGACGCAGAAGCCGAGGCTGACGTCGCAGACGCCCGGGCCGCAGTCGGCGTCGGTGGTGCAGCCCGCCACGCAGCGGTCCTCACCCATGGGGCCGGCGCCGGCCTCGCAGGTGCCGTGCCAGCAGTCGGTGCCGGCGGCGCAGGTGGCCTCGCACTGGCCGGTGGGGCCGTTGCAGAGGTAGGTGCCGCGCTCGCAGAAGCCGACGGCCGGAGCCGCCGCGGCGTTCGCCACGCAGGCCAGGCCGCCGCCGCACTCGAGGTCCGAGTCGCAGGGGGAGGCGCAGCCACCGGCGGTGGCGGGGTTACCGCCAGCGTCGAGGACGTTGATGGAGCCGGCCCAGTAGACCTGACCGCTGTTGCAGTACTGGTTGACCTCGGCGACGCCGCTCAGCGGCATCACGCAGGTGTTGGTGGCCAGATCGCAGCGCTCCTGGCGGGTCACGCCCTGGGAGATCGTCTGGACCGGGCAGTCGGCGTCGACCTGGCAGTAGCCGCAGTCGGCGTTGGTCTCGCAGCCCATGAAGCAGAAGGCGCCGGCCGAGTCGTAGAGGCAGAGGTCCATGGCGTCGCCGGTGAGGAACTCGAGGCGCGAGCAGGCGCCGCCCACGGTCGCGGCGTTGCAGTCGGCGTCGGCGGTGCAGCCCTCGTAGCAGATGAGCGCCACGTCGGTGCCGAGGTTCAGCTCCATGCAGTCGCGGGCGCCGCAGGGGGCCGGGGTGTCGGCGCAGGAGTTGCCCTCGACCACGTTGTAGTTCATGCAGGCGTTGAAGGTCGCCACGTCGCCGGAGACGAAGGCCACCTCGGCCGGATCGCAGAACTGGCCGGCGTCGCAGTCGGCGTCGACGGTGCAGCCGTTGTAGCAGATGAAGACGTCGGTCCCGCCGATGTTCACCGAGGTGCTGTCGGCCATGTTGGTGCCGGCGCAGCCCGCGGCGGAGGCGGCGATGAAGAAGGCGTCGTAGTTGCTCTCGATCTGCGGCGAGGGGGCGCAGGTCGCGGTGCCGTCGGCGTTGGTGAGGGTCTGGCAGGCGTTGACGTCGGCCGGATCGCAGTCGGTCATGCAGCCGGTCAGGCCGATGCCGAGGCCCTGGCAGGTCTCACCGGCGTCGCAGGCCAGCACGGTGTTGCCGGTGGCGTCGAAGGGATCGAGGCCGAGGTGGCAGGAGAGGGACATGCACATGGCGCCGCCGGAGAAGTCCACGCAGGCGGAGCCGGCCTCGCACTGATCGGCGACGTCCGGATCGCAGGGGGCGCCGTTGGCGCGGCAGCCGGTGGTGCACTCGGACTGGTCGAAGATCGGGAAGCAGTAGTCGGCCGGCGCGCCCGAGGAGCTGATGCACTGCTGGTCGGTCGGGCAGTCGCCGATGTTGACGTCGCAGGCGTCCACGCACACCCCGTCGCAGAAGGAGCCGGTGGGGCACTCGGAGTCGCTGTTGCATCCCTTGGTGCAGTAGCCGCCGCGGATGCCGTAGCGGGCCTCGTCGAAGCACTCGAGGCCAGCGCCCACGGCGCAGTCGCTGTTCACGGTGCAGGGAGAGCCCGTCTCACCCGCGATGGGCAGGCGGATGATGCACTCGCCGGTGGTCTCGTCGCAGTTCTCGTTGAACTCGGGGCAGCCGTCGGTGATGCAGGCGGCCTCGCAGGAGGGCGGATCGGCGAGCTGGTTGCAGTTGAAGTCCACCGGGCAGCCGTCGGGCTGGGTGGTGTCGTTGGTGCAGACCTTCTGCACGCAGGCGCCGGTGCCCGCGCCGGCCTGGCACTGGGTCTCGTCGCAGGTGGTCCGGGGGTCCGGGCAGGTGGCCGCGGTGCAGCACACGCCGGTGCACTCACCGGTGGCGGGATCGCAGGTCATGCCGCCCTGGCAGGGGGTGGTCCGGGCCAGGCAGAGGTCGGCGATGTCCTCGCACTCGTTAGTGTCCAAGTTGCAGGTCTGGTTGGTGCCGCAGTCGGCGTTGGCTTCGCACTCCTTACCCGGACAGCCAGACAGGACGACGACCGCGAAGAGCGCGATCGTGGCCTGGAAGAACGTGGTGAACCTCATTTGAACCCCTCCTTCAGGGTGTGTTGAGCGGGCCCCGCCGTAGGGGTGCCCTCGAAGACTCCGAAAAACCGATTCGTTTGGGTGCGGGGAAGCCCGCGGCCCCGAGCCAGTCGGGGATCCGCGGGCCTTTTACCCCAATTGCGGCCAGATCTGTACGGATCCGGCCGCTACTGTCACTGGGTCGCGTATCCCAGCTGGCCGAGGAAGTCCAAGGCCATGCGGAGGAAGGACTCCTCCGACCTCAGCTTGGACTCCACGCGGTCCGTGAGCTCGAGCAGGCACTCGTCGTCGGCGCCCGGATCCGCGGGGTCGATCCCGTAGACCTTGCCGCAGACCTGGTTGGCGGCGGCGAAGCCGGCCGGGGCGCCGCCGTTGCTGGCGTAGCCACGGTAGGTCTCCAGCTTGGCTGCCAGGTCCGCGGCCTTGGCGACGACCGGCCAGAACACCGAGCGCTGATCCCCGGTCTGGGGCACGACGTAGGTCATGTCGAGGTCGGGGCTGGTGAAGGCGATGAGGTCGCCGTTCGCCACGCCGTCGTCGATGGCCTGCTGGTCGCGGGGGGAGGGCCGACCGTAGGCGTAGAGCTGCACGTAGGCCGGGAAGGTGGCGTCGAAGAAGACCGAGAAGTCGAGGAGCGCGTAGAGCAGCGCGTAGATCCGGACGTTGATCGAGCCGCCCGCGTCCATGTACTCGCCCTGGTAGCGCTGATCGTAGGGGATCGGCGAGCCGGCCAGCATCTCGAGGCCCGGGAAGTCGGCGGTGTCGGAGCCGAAGAAGCCGCCCTGCCAGTAGTCGCGGAACTCGACATCCGAGACGCTGACCACGTTGGTGTCCGGATCGACGTCGACGCCCCGGATGACGGGCCCGTAGGAGCTCATGTCCTCGGCCACCATGCCGGTGAAGAGGGTGAGCAGCTCGTCCTGGAAGCCGTCGTAGTAGTTGACCGGGAAGGTCTCGTCGTTCGCCGAGGGCTGACCCCAGTCACGGGTGGTCAGGGCCTCGATGGCGAAGAGCTTGTCGAAGAAGTTGCCGATCCGGGCGTAGCGGTAGATCTCGCCGTAGTAGCCCTGCTCGAAGCGCGAGTAGAGGTGCTTGCCGATGCCCACGGGCACGTAGAGGTCGGCCCAGGACTCGGGGGTCTCGGTGTAGGCGCCCTCGTAGAAGACATCGGAGGGATCCCACTTGATGTAGGTGCCGACGTCCGGGGTCGCCAGGACCTTGGCGAAGAAGTTCATACCCATCCGCGACGCCAGGAAGGTGTCGAGGAAGCCGCCGTTGCCGATGTTCTCGGCGAAGCCGTCCTTGTAGTAGTAGCCGTAGAGCAGCGACTGGTAGAGCTTGCCGATGGGGAAGAAGTAGGAGCCCCAGATCCGGCGGTAGTGGTAGTAGGGCTGGAAGGTGTCGCCCTTGTAGCGCCGGAAGTTGTTGAAGATGTAGGAGCGCTCGTAGCTCTCCACGAGGTTCTCCACCAACTCCTGGGCCGACTTGCCCTCGTCGTAGACGTTGCAGAAGGGCCGGTCGTCCCGCCGCTCGTCCGAGCAGAAGTGGTAGTCGGCGTAGATCTTGGTGCTCGGGGAGTTCTTCTGCTTGATCTTCATCTCGTCGTAGATCGAGGAGCAGACGCCGAGGTAGTGCGGCTCACCGCCGACCTCGCCGTTGACGACCACCGGGTTGCCGACCTCGGAGTCTCCCAGGTTGGCGCGGCACTTCTGGGGCACCGAGACGTGACCGGCGGCCGGGCACTCGGAGGAGTCCATGCAGCGCTCGCCGCCGAGGTAGTAGTCGACGTCGACGCGGTTCAGGCGGCGGAACTGGAAGTTGGCCCAGCCGCCGGCGGCGGCGACCTCGGCCGGATCGAAGTCGCTCTCGGTGTTCGAGTAGAGCTCGACCTTGTTGGCATAGCCGAACTTGAGGGCGGCGTGATCGTAGCGGCCGATGCCGAGCACGTCGTTGTAATAGAAGTGCCGGGAGTAATCCATGATGGAGCTGGTCATGTGCATGTCGATGCCAGCCCGCTCCTGCTCCAGCTTCCGGGCCTTGTGATCGGCCTCGTAGACCGCGAGCTCGGCGCCATCGAGGATGTTGTCGCCGTTGGCGTCGTAGGTCGAGGTGATGCCGTCGCCGGTCTGGTTGATCGAGCCGAACTCGATGTCCGGGAAGATCTCCTGGATCTTCCAGTAGTCCTCCGGGTAGTTCTCCTCATCGAAGGAGCCCTGGAAGTTGTGGCGCAGGCCGACGGTGTGGCCGACCTCGTGGGCCTCCACGCCGCGGAAGGTCTGGCGGAGGATGAAGTCCACCACGGTGCGGCGGTTGGGGGTGATGTTCTGCGCGGTGAGGCTCTCCTCGGCCCACTCGATCAGGCGGTCGAGAGCGGCGTCGCTGAAGATGGCCTCGGCCTCGGCCCGCAGGACGTTGTTCTTCATCCAGAACGTGTTCCACTCCTGGGCGTGGCGCTCGAACTTCGAGGAGTCACGCAGGGGGGAGACGCGCTTCAGGACGTCCTCGGAGAGCTCCACGTCCGGCGCGAAGCCGTGGAAGGTGAGCATCTCGGGGGTGATGAGGGCCTTCTCCATCGGGGTGCCGATGAGCCTGGCGCGGCGCTCGGCGTCGCGGGGCATCATCAGCTGCATCTCCTCGAGCTTGTTCTTCCGCTCGAGCTCCTGGAAGGAGAGGTTGGCGTTGCGAGTCTTGTCGAGGAGACCCTGCTTGGCCGCTTTGAGCACGGCCTCCATGCCCTCGAGGCCCACCTGCGGGATCCGCGGCGGGAGCATCTGGTGCTCCATGTTCTCGTAGTACTCGCGGATGTCCTCGCCGGTCATGACCTCGATCTCGGTCACGTTGCCCTTGGAGAGGTCGTAGAGGTCGCCGAGGAAGCCGCTCATCCGGCGCAGGGAGCCGCCGTAGAAGTTGGCGTTGGCCGCGATGATCTCGCCGGTCTCGGGATCGGCGAAGGAGGGGCCGTAGCCCAGCGGGGAGCCGCCGACCTCCTTGTCGTGGTTGTACATGAAGGAGTAGCGCAGGTCGCCGATGTCCTGGCAGGCGCGCTCGCCCGAGACGCCGCAGTTGTACTCGATCGGGGCGGCCTGGAAGACGACGGCGTCGTCGGCGTCGGCGCGGCCGAGGCTGCGCAGCACGTCGCGGTAGGCCTCGTTCCAGTCGTTGGCGACCACGTCGTAGAGGTCGTCGTTGATGTAGTCGATGCAGGCCTCACCGGTGGCCAGGCAGGCCTGGGTCGAGGGGAGCCGCTCGGTCGGGATGTAGTAGTAGGTGATCGGCTTGATCGTCCACTGATCGGCCGGGCGCTCGGAACCGTCCGCGTTGTAGCGGTTCTCGAAGATGTTCCAGATGGAGGCGTAGTAGTCGAGGTAGTCGGTGATGCCGCGCTCGGGGTCGAGGACCTCGCGCTCGATGCGGAAGAAGCCGAACCTCTCGAAGCTCTTGTCCTCGTGGGGCACCGGCTTGAACTCGCTCGGGGCCTTCTTGAGGAAGGAGCGGCGGTAGGTGATCTGCTGACCGCCGCCGAAGGCGATGGTCGGGTAAGAGGTGCAGTTGGTGTTGGGATCGCCGAAGAGCCAGGGGCCGATGTTGATGCTCACGACCTCACGGTTGATCACGTCGATGTAGTCGAAGCCGTTGGTGTCGCTGAGGTACTCGATGCGATCCCAGCCATAGGCGTTGCACCACTCACCGACCTGGGTGCAGAACTCGGCGCCGTCGAACTCCTCCTGGAAGTCCTCGTACCAATCCTGGGCCTGCATGTCGGCCTCGGTGCCGCGCACGGCGACGTAGAACTGGTCGGGGTCGCCCGGGTTGGTCGGGAAGTAGGTCACCGGGCTGGTGATGATGCTTCCGTCCATCTTGCAGAACTCGGAGAACATCCAGTTGAAGCCGCCGACGTAGTTGGAGGACCAGTCGACCCGGATCCACTCACGCTCCCACCAGGGACGCTCCATGGCCTCGTAGAGGACGGGCATCTCCTCGCCGGTCACCGAGTTGTACTGCTTCCACACGTCGAAGTGCTTCTCGATCCGGTAGGCCGCCACGGGCTCACCGAGGAAGTTCTCGCGGGAGTCGGCGAACTCGCTGTCCCGCACGAACTCGTGGGTGCGGAAGGCGTAGAGGTAGTCCTGCTCGATGACCCAGCGGATCTTCTCCATCTCACCGGCCTCACCGGGGAAGGTGAAGCCCGCCTCGTAGGGCGAGTCGATGACCGTGGACAGCATGTACCAGTCGTCATCGGTCTCGAGGGCCGACTTCTTGAACTTCATCGGCTGGGTGGTGTCGCGCAGAGGCTGGTAGACGCTGCAGCCGGCGCCGAAGGCGGCGAGGGCCAGCAGGGTGATGAGAGACCGCTTCATGGTGTCCTCCGAAGAGAGGTTGGGATCGAGCGAAGATCTAGAAAGAGTAGGAGACGTCGAGGCTCATCGCGGCGAAGCGAGAGTCGAAGACCATGCCGACCCCGTGGGAGAAGTCGACGATGGCGAGGGTCTGTCCGTCGGTCCGCCAGGGGCGGGCGTTGGAGAAGGTGAGTCCGGCGGAGAGGCCCTCGATGGGCGTGGTGTAGGTGCCGGAGAGGCTGAAGCCGAAGCTCTCACGCCGGTTGGTGGGATCGCCCAGCAGGGTGCTGGTGTACTGATCAGCCTTCGTCGAGGCGAAGGAGCGCGCGGCGTTCCACATGAAGGAGGCGGAGAGGGAGAGCTCCTCGAGGGGCGAGTAGTTCGCAGAGACCGAGTTGGAGATCGCCCAGGCATTGGCGTAGCCACCGATGCAGTAGAGGGGGTCACCCCGGTCCTCGGCACAGTCGGAGGAGCGCGGCGTGGCGTCCACCGGGAAGAAGCGGTTGAAGCCCAGCCCGTAGGAGAGGCCGACCGGGCCCACCTTGCGGGAGAGGCCCACCCGGGCGCCCAGGGTCGGGCCGCGGCCCACCTTCAGGGTGCCCATCCCGAGGGACTGGGAGAAGGAGACGCCGCCGTTCAGGTTCAGCCCGGTGAAGTCCTCGTCATTGTAGAGGGAGGCATGGTTCAGGCCCAGGCTGATCGCCCCGAGGTCCGCCCGCACGCCGTCGTTGGGGGTGCCGTCCAGGGTGTAGCGCATCCCGACGCTGGCCGAGGCGACCACCTTGTCGATCACCTTGTAGGTGCCGCTGGCGGCGAGGGAGCCGTCGGAGTAGGAGATGGCGTCGTCGGTCTGGAGGCCCCAGCCGAAGGAGTGGCTGATCGTGGCCGACCAGGGCTTCGCGGGCGCCTCCGGCTCGGCCGAGGCGGTCTCGGCGGCCTCGCCCTCGGCGGCGGGCGGCACGTCCACGGTGGCCTCGATGGTCTCGACGGCGACGGCCTCGCCCTCGCTCGTCTCGGAGGCCGCGGCGGCGGCGCCCTCGATCGGAGCTGGCTCGGCGGCGCCCTCGGCGGAGGGGATCTCCGGCGTCTCCTCCGGCTCGGCCTCAGCTTCCGCGTCCGCGTCCGCGTCAGCCTCCGCCTCGGCCTCGGCCTCCGCGGGCGCCGCCTCGGGGGCGGACGCCGCCTCCGGGGCGGGTGCCTCCTCGGCGGGAGTGGCCTCGGCCTCGGCGGCCTCGCCCTCGGCGAGGAGGGGCGCCGGCAGGGCGGTCAAGACCAGGAATGCGGACAGAACGACTCCGAGGGGACGCAGCATCGCCTCGTACCTCCATTAAAGGGGCGGCGGGAGCGGGTGTGTGTAGCGAATGCCGTGCCAGTGATCAAGCTCACAGGAGCCAGGTAAGGTCCGAACCCGGGAAAGCCCAAGAGCCCGGCAACTCTCGGGAATCTCCGCGGCCTCCCCGAGCGCGGATCCTCCGGCCAGCGCCGGGACTCCCGCAGGGCAGGGATCGTCCAGAGACTGTGCAGCCGCGCCAGCGCGCTGCCAGCCTCCGCGTCAGTTCGCTAACGGCCGAAACCGCCGCAGGATCAGGAGTTATCCGGCCCCTGGTCGTCGCTCGAGGGGGCGGGCCCCTCGGGCTGCGCGAGGCCCAGGGCCAGCAGGCCCGCGACGACCTCGCGGGGGAGGCACTCGCCCTCGAAGGCGGCGAAGCCGTCCTCGCAGTCGCTGCGGGAGCCGTCGCCCGTGATCTCCGGCGCGGGATCGGGCGAGGTGCCCGAGACCAGGCCCCGGCGATCGTCGGCGGCGTTCGGGTCGAGGGGCTCGTCCACCCCACCCCCGCGATCGCCCTTGTCGCGCGGATCGGAGCCGAGGTGATCGGTCGGGTCGCCGTCCACGACGACCCGGTCGCGCAGGCCCGCGCCGAAGATGGCGAGGAGGAGGTCACCGGCCCCCGCCTCTGCGCCCTCGTCGATCTCGGCGTTGCGCTCGTCGATGGCCTCGGCGATCAGCGCCGCGCCCGTCGGATCGTCCATGCCGCAGCCGGAGCCGAAGCCGAGGAGTACCGCTAAAAACGGGGCCAGGAAGGCCCTCGAGGCCGGGGGAGTCGTTCGTCTTTCAGATGCCACCGGTGAGCTCCTTCAGACGGGGATCCGCGTTGACGATCTGGGAGAGGCGGGAGCGCTTCATGCCGAGCAGGCGCGCCGCCTCGGAGATGTTGCCGTCCGCCTCGGCGAGGGCCTGCTCGATGCAGGTGCGCTCGACCTCGGCCTTCAGCTCCTTCAGGGAGAGGCCACGGGCCTTCACCTCGCCGAAGAAGTCGACGGGACCACCGCCGCTCGTGACGGCGGGCGCCGCGCTCGGGGAGGCGGGCGAGAGCTCGACGCCGGCGGCGCCGAGGGCGGCGAGGAGGTCGGGGTGGTGCTCCAGCGCGGCGAGATCGATGGTCTCGCCCTCGGCGAAGAGCGCCAGGCTGCGGACCACGTTCTCGAGCTCCCGGATGTTGCCGGGCCAGGGATGGGCGCTGATCGCGTTCATGACCTCTGGAGCCACCTGAAGGACGGGCTCACCTCTCTCGCGGGCCAGCTTTTGCAGGAAGTGGGCCACCAGCGCCGGGAGGTCCCCGCTGCGCTCCCGCAGGGAGGGGAGCTCGAGCATCGCGCCCTTGAGGCGGTAGTAGAGATCCTCGCGGAACTCGCCCCGGGCCATCATGCCCTCGAGATCCCGGTGGGTGGCGCAGACCAGCCGCACGTCCACGGTGATCGTCTCGGTGCCGCCCACCCGCTGCAGCTCTCCGCTCTGGAGCACCCGCAGGAGGGCCACCTGGGCCTTGGGGGAGATGTCGCCGATCTCGTCGAGGAAGAGGGTGCCGCCGTGGGCCTGCTCGAAGCGGCCCTTGCGCTGGCGCACCGCGCCGGTGAAGGCGCCCTTCTCGTGCCCGAAGAGCTCGGAGAGGAGCAGCTCCTCGTGCATCGCGGCGCAGTTCATCTTCACGAAGGGGCCCTGCGCCCGCGCGGAGTGGCGGTGCATCAGGTCGGCGATCAGCTCCTTGCCGGTGCCCGACTCGCCGCGCACCAGCACCGTGGTCTCGGCGCCCGCCAGGCGGTGCGCCAGCTCGACGACGCGGCGCAGGCGGGGATCGCCGCCGACGATGCGAGGATCGCTGCGGCCCCCGGGCTCGCTCGCGGCGGCGGGGCGGCGACCACGATCGAGGGAGAGGGCCTCCCGCAGGCGCTCGGGGGTGATCTCCCGGCCCACCAGGGCGTCCTGCAGGCCCCGCCAGCGGGGCTGCCCGAGGAAGAGGGTCCGGTGGCTCACCGGCACCTCGAGGGCGAGCGCGTCGAGGAGCTCCCGGGCCCGGCCGTAGGCGGTCGAGGCGGCCTCGTCCTGGCCGAGGAGGGACTTCAGGCGGCCCTCCAGGAAGTAGAGCTCCACCGGGCCGTCGGGCTCGGGGTGGGAGAGGAGGGCGTCCTTCGCCCGGGCCAGGGCCCGGATGGCGTCCTCGATGCCCCCTTCCGCGGCGAGGGCCACCTCGGCCACGCGCAGGGCCCAGGCGGAGGTGAGGCCGGGCAGCCGGCGCTCCGCGAGGAGCGCCTCGACCTCGGAGAGGAGCTTGCGGGCGGCGGCGAGATCGCCGGTGCGCTGCAGCTCTCCCGCCAGGGAGAGGCGGGCCTCCGCCGCGTAGCGCGGGGCGGAGATCCGGTCGAAGCCCTCGATGGCGGCGTCGTAGGCCTCGCGGGCCGGGCGGCTCTCACCGGCGGCGCGGGCGGCGTCGCCGCGGACCACCTCGGCGTAGGCCAGCAGGTAGGCGTCCCCGGCGCGCTCGGCGCTCGCGTGGGCGTGCTCGGCCAGGCCCCGGGCCCGCTCGACGTCCCCGAGGAAGGCGTAGAGGTTGCCGAGGTTCGCGGCGACCCGGGCGATCTGCCCGAGGCTCCCGATGCGGGTGAAGGCGGTGAGCGCCCGGTGGTAGTGCTCGAGGGCCGCCTCGTAGGCGCCGCGCTCGTGGTGGAGCGAGGCGATGTTCTGCAGGGCGAAGGCCTCCCGCGAGCGATCGGCGGGCCCGAGCTTCGAGGCCAGGGAGGCCTCGTAGTGGGCCAGCGCCGCCGGACGATCGCCGGCCCGCTGGGCGGTGACACCGAGGTTGTTGAGGGCCTTGGCCCGCTCCCCCGCCAGGTCCGCGGCCTCGGCCTCCCGGGCGTTCTGCCCGAAGGCAGCCTCGGCCGCCTCGTAGGCGGCGCGGTGCAGGTGCACCTTGCCCAGGGTGTTGCGCAGCCCGAGGCGGGCGACGATCGGCCCCTCGAGGGCCAGGCCCCCGGCCGCGACGGTCTGGGCCTCGTCGAGCTCACCCAGGAGCCAGTGGGCCTCGGCGAGGTGAGCGTGCAGCTCCAGGCCATCGGGATCGCCGGCGGCGAGGGCCCGGCGGCAGACCCCGCGGGCCGCGGCCCCGCGCCCGAGGCGCAGGCAGAGCGCGGCGGCCTTCAGGCGGCGAGGCGCTCCCTCGAGGCCGCCGAGGCGAGCGCGCCCGAGGGCGCGCAGGGCGGCCGCGTAGGCGCCGCGCGCCTCGTGCAGCTCGACCAGGAGGCCGAAGAGCTCGCCCTGCCCAGCGCGAGCCTCGCGCGGCAGGGCCTGCACCACCCGCTCCAGGAGGGAGGCGGCGCGGTGCCAGTCGAGGCGGGTGTGGAGCTCGCGGGCGGCGTCGAGGGCGAAGCTCGCCGCGGCGCCGGCCTCGCCGGCGGCCACCAGGTGCTCGGCGATCTCCTCGCTGGCGTCGGAGTCCGCCTCCCGCAGCGCCCGGGCGAGCTCGTGATGGAGGGCCGGCAGCTCGTCCTCGCCGAGGGTGCCGATCAGCTCCTCGCGGGTGCGCTCGAGGCCAAGGGAGACCTCGCGCAGCGGCGCGCGGCCGAGCTGGGGCGCGAGGGCGGCGGGCAGCGCCTGGAGGAGGCGCTCCACCTCGGCGCGCGGCTCGCCGGCGGCCGAGGCCAGCAGGTCCAGGGAGAGGGGGCGTCCGGCCAGGGCGAGGAGCGAGAGGATCCGCCGGACCTCGGGCTCGAGGCGCGCGATCCGCGCGCCGCCCAGCGAGTGGATCCCCGCACCCTCACCGAGGCGGGCGAGGGCGTCGTCGATGCGCTCCGGGACACCGCCGGTGGCCTCCAGGAGCGAGGCGAGGACCTCGCCGCGCTGCAGGTAGGCGCGCAGATCCTCGAGGTCGAGGCCCCCGAGGGGGTAGCGCTCGAGGGGCAGCCCGGCGAGGAGCGCGTCGAGCGCACCGGCGCCGGCGATCCCCTCGCCCGTGCTGCGGGCCAGCAGCCAGAGGCCCCGGGGGACGGCCGAGAGGTCCCGGGCCGCGTGGGTGCTCCCGGGCGCGACCAGGGTGGCCAGGAGGTAGCGCAGCAGATCGAGAGAGGCGGCGTCAGCCTGCTCGAGCTCGTCGATCACCACCAGCGGCGCGCGCTCGCGGCCGATCAGGAGGACGAGCTCGGCGGCCGCCTCGAAGGCGGCGAGGCGGCGGGCGCTGGCGTCGGTACCGCTCGCAGCCGGCGCGCGCTGGGGTGCGCCCGGCAGCAGGGGCGCGAGCGCCTCCTCGAGCGCCTTGCGCAGCGCCGGGGAGACGCCCAGCTCGGAGAGGGAGGCCAGCATCGCGGGCAGCGCCTCGGCGAAGAGGCCGAAGGGGCCGTCGCCCGCCCGCCCACGCAGCAGGTAGTGCGGCAGGACCTCTGCCTCGGTCTGCGCCACGAGCGCGGAGAGCAGGTGGCTCTTCCCGATCCCGGGCGCGCCCTCGAGCACGCAGAGGCCGACGGTCGCGCCGAGGCGGCGGCTGGAGAGGAAGCGCTCCGTCAGCGCGACGAGATCCCTCTCGCGCCCACCCCGCACCTCTTTCACCGTCTCTCTGCTGTGCATCGAACGCCTACAACCTCTTCGCAGAAACGGACGCTCCACCCGGTGCCGTGGCTCCCCGGACGCCTCGCGCTGGAATGTAGGAGATCCGGAGGCGATCCAGCAAGGCCGGACTTGCCCCCGCTGAGGGAGAGCCTGGGCCCTAAACCCCTGGAATCAGGGGAAACAGGATCCCAGGCCGGCCCGTTGTAAGGACCGCCGGGCGCCCCGGAGGCGCCCCTACTTGACCGGAGTGGCCTTCAGGGCGGCCTTGCCGGCCTTCACGTAGACCTGGAAGCGGACCGAGCGCGCGCCGTGCTTTCCCTTGATCGCGTCCCGGTTCTTGCGCAGCTTGGCGGCGAACTTGTCGAAGGTCAGGCCGTCGGCGCCCTCGCCGCACTGGCGGCGGGTGGCCACGAAGTCCTGGAAGACCTGCTTGAAGTGCTCCTCGTCCGGGTCTCGCGCGGCGCCGCCCTGGGCGCGAGCGGTCGCGGCGAGCAGGGCGTCGGGGACCTTGGCGACCACGGTGGCGTCGGGGCCCTCGTGGCCGTCGTCCATGCCGTCCTCGCCGTAGGCCGCGGCGAAGGGATCGGCCGCCGCCTGGGCGAAGGGATCGGGCGCCGCCGCCGGGGCCGGAGCCGAGGACGCGGAGGCCGCGGCCTGCTCCTGGGCGGCGAGGTCGTTGAGGTTCACCACCCGGGTCGAGTCCGAGAAGTAGTCGCCCTGATCCGCGGAGGACTCCATCTCCGTGGCGAAGGGATCGTCGCTGGCGGGCGCGGGCGCGGCCGGAGGCGGCGCGGGCGGCGTGTAGGCCGCCGGGGCGGCGGCCGGGGCGGGATCGGCGAAGGGATCGAAGCCCCCGGGGTCCGCGGCGGCGGCCGGCGCCGCGGGAGGCGCAGCCGCGGGCGCGGAGAAGGGATCGAAGCCGCCGTCCGCCGGGGGCGGCGCGGGCGGATCGAGGGAGGCGGCCGGCGCGGGCGCGTCGGAGAAGGGGTCGAAGCCACCGGCGTCGGGCGCCCCGCCTGCCCCCGGGAAATCGCCCGGCATGATCGGCGCGATCTCATCGTCCCCGCCGAACGCGGCCGCCGGAGCGGGAGCGTCACCGAAGCCGAAGTCGTCGTGGTCCGCCTCGGGCGTCTCGGCCGGGTGATCGCCGAGCACGCTGCCGATGTCCGCGTCGCGGTGGACCATCACCTGATCGGCCAGCCCCGGGGCGCGGCTCGCCGCCCCCTCGAGCGCGGCGTTGATCGCCTCGGCCACCGGCCGGAAGGCGCGGGAGTAGCGGCGCGGCTCCAGGCGATGGGCGGTGTCACCCGAGACCGAGCGCTCGATGTCGGCCACCAGGCGCTTCGCCCACTTGCCGCCGGCACCCGAGGCGACGAAGAAGGCCCAGATCAGGGAGAGGGCCAGGAGGCCGCCGGCGCCGCCCATCCAGTAGAGGGCGATCTCGTCGAAGGCGGCCACCGAGTCGTGCACGCTCACGGTGGCGATCAGCACCGCGTCGGCGACGCCGGGGAGCGGCACCTTGCGGGCGTAGCCCTCCGGAACGGTGAGGCCGACCACCTGCACCAGGTAGGGCATGATCAGCAGCTGATCGCTCTCCCCCCATGGCACGGCGTCGTCGGGGCTGGCGCTCTTCGTGGCGAGGGCGACCGCGCCGGCGTCGTTGAGCTCGCCGGAGGAGGCCACGATGGCCTGCCCCCGGGCGACGGTCACCTCGACCCCGACCTGCGAGCGCAGCGCGGTGAGGAGGCCGGCGTCCACCGGGAAGAAGAGGGTGATCGCGCCGAGGGGCTCGCCGCCGTCTGCTGCGACCGGCGCGGAGGCCACGGCCAGCACGTTGCCCTCGCCCACCGGGTACATCGTCGAGCGGGCATCCCCGGCGTGCACCGCGGTGAGCCAGGCGAAGTCCTCGGTGCTCGCGCCCTCCTCCACGCTCTCGCCCACCCGGGCCCGGCTCGCGCCGCTGGGCGTGGAGAGCACCACCTCCAGCGCCGGACGGACGCCGGCCGGGAGGATGACCTCGGCGATCGCCTCCTGGGCGCGGGTGACGTTGGAGGTCGGCGGGTTGCCGGCGAGGCGGCGCGCGGCCTGGATGGCCTCGAGGACCGCCGGGTCCCGGGCGAGGGTGCGGGCATAGTCGAGCTCGGCGGCCTGCCGCTGGGTCTGGGCCTGAGCCAGCCTCACCACGGCTCGCTCCAGTCTCGCCGAGGAGCCCCGCTCGAGGTCGGCCAGGAAGAACTTCGCCGTGAAGGCGAAGAGCGCCCCGATCAGAACGACCGCCAGGAGCGAGTAGATCCAGAACTTGAGCTTGATCATCGATGCACCGTCGCCGCGGACCCCGTGTGAAAGGATCGACGGAACCAGGGTCTTCGTTCCGCCCCCATCATCGCGCCCCATGGTAGCGCACAGGCCGCTTCAGGAAAAAGAACCCGTTCCGCCACGGCGCCAGGAGAAGCGGCCCCGGGGCTCGCCCACCGCGCTCCCGGGTGCTGTCGAATCCCGGACACGAAGGGGTGTTCCCGGACCCTCACCTCGGAGGACGCCGGCCGGGAGAGACCCCGGGAAGAGCCTCCTTTCGGGCGGCTCGCGTGCTCGCCGGCCGCGCGCGGGGACCTGGCACGAGATGTGATCTCTCCTCCCTCCAGATCCGATCGCCTCCGCCCGCCCCTCACCCACGAGAGAGAGGAGAACCCTCCATGACCCGCTCCGACTTCCTCACCTGCGAGACCTGGGAGACCACCCTGCTGCTCGGCCGCGTCGCCGAGGCCGCCAGCCGCGACGCGGCCGCCCTGGGGGTCCCGACCGAGTCCCTGATCTTCAACGGAGACGACGAGGCCGAGGGCAACCCCTGGCTGCGGCATCGCCTCTCGAGCTTCGAGCGCTGATCAGCTCATCGGCGACTCGAGGAGACGCTCCACCGTCTTCTCGATCCGCCGGGCGCGGGTCTCGGGGCGCTTGGCCTCCTCGATCCACTCGACGTACTCGCGCTGGTGCGAGAAGGCTAGGCGCTCGAAGGCCTTGCGCGCCGCGTCGGCGTCCGCGAGCGCTCGCTGCAGATCCTCGGGGACCTCGACCTTCTCCGGCTGCCGGGCGATCTGCAGGACCACCTTGACGTTGCTCCCCACCGAGACGCCGGCGAGGCGCTGCAGCTCGGGGGGCACCATCATGAAGTGGCCGCCGTCGTCGGTCGGGAAGACGCTGGTGTCGATGGGGAAGGTGTTCAGGGTCCCGGTGACGGGCACCCGGCCCTTGTGGCCAAGGGCATCACTCGCCTCAGCGGGCAAATCGAGGCAGAGTTGCTGACGACGACGGACCAACTCTGCCTTGAAACGAACGAGCGGCATGCTCCCTCCGAACGACTGGACTTCTGATCTCCGGCACCGGCCAGATTCGGGGACTCTACCCCAACTGGACCGGAAAATGGGGCCCAGAGCCTTTTTTCGCCATGGACCGAGCGCCCTCCTCCTGACCCTGTTGGCGGGGTGCAGCCTCCACACCACCCCGCCGGGCGTCCCGGAGCCGACGCTCCAGCGGGAGGCGGAGGAGCTGGACCTCCTGATCGTCAGCGGCGGAGAGGGTGAGGCGGCGACCTTGCTGGTCGGCAGCGGCGGCGAGGTGGCGGCGATCGACGGCGGCCCCCTGGGGGGCCCCCTGGCCGTGCTCCTCGATCTCTGCCAGCGCTGGGGAGCCTGCGAGCCGGACCACGTGATCGCCACCCCCGCCCCACCCCGGGGCTCCCCGGGGCTGCTCTTCCTCCTGGCCGGCGAGGATCGCCAGCCGGGGACCGACGACGATCGAGTGCCGGCCGGCGCGCGCCTGGAGATCGACTCGGAGCGCCCCTGCCCGGCCCTCGCCTGCCATGCCCTGCGGGACCTGCTCGGCCCCGAGCGGGCCGCGCGAGACGGCGACACCCTCCTGCTGGGCGAGGGCCACCGCCTGCGCCTCACCCTCGAGGGCCCCTCCCCTCGCCTCTCGATCTGGCGCGGCGGCGAGGCTTCCCGGGTCGAGGCGGGCGCCCTCCTCTGGGGACCCGCGCCCTGCCGCCTGCCCGCCGGCAGCGAGGGTTGGGCCTTCGCCGACCTCACCCGCTGCCCGGGCGGCACGCTGGAGCTGGAGGCCCCCGATCGGGCCCCGCCCCTGGTCGTGCTGAGCCGTGGCGCGGGGGACTGCGAGGCCCTCGAGCGGGACCACGACCTCCTGCAGGCCGCGGGCAGCCGGGTGCTGGTGGTGGGCGAGCCGGCCGAGGGCGCCCGCTGCCGCCTGCCCGGCCCCCGGGTCGGCCGTCACCTGATCCTCCGGGTCGGCGGCGGGGAGGCCCGCCCCTTGCGCCTCGAGCCCGACGGCGCCCTCCGGCCCCTGCCCACGCCCCCCTCCCCCTGACCCTCCCCCGCGCGGCGAGCCCGGGGGTAGGATGGGCGCGCCGGGCGCTGCACGCCCGAGCGGGAGGAGGCAGACGATGGGAAGCAAGCCCCTTAAGATCGCGCTCTCGACCGGTGGGGGCGACGCCCCCGGCCTCAACGCCGTGATCCGGGCGGTGGTGCTCGCGGCCGACAGCCGCAGCTGGGACGTCTACGGGATCCGCAACGGCTACGAGGGGCTGCTCGACACCGACGAGATCGTGCGGCTCACCCCCGAGACCGTCTTCGGCATCCACCCCCTCGGCGGGACGATCCTGGGCACCACCAACCGGGGCAACCCCTTCGAGTTCCCGGTCGAGAACATGGCCGGCGAGGTCGAGGTCCGCGATCTCTCGGCGAGGGTGATGGAGAACTTCCGGCGGCTGCGCTTCGACGCCTTCATCGCGGTGGGCGGAGACGGCTCCCTCGGCATCGCCCAGCGCTTCGGTGAGCTGGGGATGCCGGTGATCGGCGTGCCCAAGACGATCGACAACGACCTCTCGGGCACGACGGTGACCTTCGGCCTGGACACCGCCTGCGTCACCGCCACCGAGGCCCTCGACAAGCTGATCACCACCGCCCGCTCCCACGAGCGGGTCTTCGTGGTGGAGGCCATGGGCCGCTACGCCGGCTGGATCGCGCTCGAGAGCGGGATCGCCGGCGGGGCCGACGCCATCCTGATCCCCGAGATCCCGTACGACATCCAGAAGGTCGCCGACAAGATCCTGGACATCGACGTCAACGGGAAGAAGTTCGCCATCGTCGTGGTCGCCGAGGGCGCGAAGCCCATCGGTGGCGAGAGGGTGATCAAGGGCGGCGCCGAGGGCGGCCGGCAGGAGGTCGTGCTCGGCGGCATCGCCGAGCGGATCGCCCGGCAGCTCGCGGAGCTGACCAAGAAGGACACCCGCCACCTCGTCCTCGGTCACCTCCAGCGCGGGGGCTCGCCCACCCGCTTCGACCGCCTGCTCGGCACCCGCTTCGGGGCCGCCGCCATCCGCTTCATCGAGGAGGGCCGCTTCGGCAACATGGTCGCCCTCGATCCCCCGGAGGTGAAGGCCGTCCCCCTCACCGAGGCGATCTCGCGGATGAAGAGCGTGCCGCTGGATGGGGATACCATCCAGACCGCGCGCGACCTCTCGATCTGCCTGGGCGACTGAGGGCCTCTCTCGGCCCCCGAGGAAAGGCCGTGTACGTGCACGTGCACGTACACGAGCACGGCTTTTCCTCTGGCTACCGGGTGCGGACCCCGGTCCCGAAGGCCAGCACCTCGATCCCCGCCGTCCCCTTCCCATCGGACCGGGACGAGGCGAGGCGCGAGGTCTCGAGGCGGACGTTGATCACGGCGTCGTAGCCCGCCGCCTGCGCCTCCTGCTTCAGCCGCAGGATCGCCTCCCGGCGCGCCCGCTGCATCAGGGACTCGTAGGCGTCGATCCGCCCACCGACGATCCCGATCAGCCCGGCGACGATCCGCTTGAAGTAGTCGATCGAGATCACGACGCTCCCGGAGAGCAGCTCACCCCCGGTCGCCTCGCCGAAGGAGGCCGGCAGGCGCTTCAGGGTGATGGCGGGCAGGTGCCGCAGCCTCACCTCGCCCACGTTCAGCTCCCGGAGGTGCCGGCGCTCCTGGGCCGAGCCGACCAGCCAGCCGATCAGCAGCAGGGCGACGAAGCTCCCGACCTGCAAGAGGAAGCCGATGAGGTTCTCCATGATCAGCCGTCCGCCAGCTTCACGGCCGTGCCGTAGGCGAAGAGCTCGGCGGCCCCCTGCGCCACCGAGGAGGTCGAGAAGCGCACGTTGATGACGGCGTGGGCGCCGAGGGACAGGGCCTCGGCCTTCATCCGCTCCAGCGCCTCGACGCGGGCCTCCTGGAGCAGCTCGGTGTAGCCCACGAGCTCACCCCCGACGAGGTTCTTGAGGCCGGCCATGATGTCCCGCCCGATGTGCTTGGCCCGGACGGTGCTGCCGGTGACGATTCCCAGGTGCTCGGTGATCGAGCGGCCGGGGACCTCTTCCACGTTGGTGATGATCATCTCTTCGGGGTCTCCTTGCCGGGGCGGGGCCCCGGGCTGTGGTAGAAAGACGGGAGTGGGCGACGCCTGGGGGGCTAGCCATCTGACGGGAACCACACTCCCCTGAGTTTCTGGGTGTGGAGGACACCTCGGTGATCGGCATCGACTTCGGAACCAGCACCACGGAGGTCGCCGTCGTCGTCGACGGCCAGCCGGTGCTGCTGCCCGGCCCCCGGGAGGACCGCGTGATCCCCTCGATCGTGGCCTACCCCCCGGCGGGCAGGACCATCGTCGGCAGCGAGGCCGAGGCCCGCTGGAGGATCGACCTCGAGAACACCATCCACTCGGTCAAGCGCATCGTCGGCCGCCGCTGGTTCGACCAGGAGGTCGCCGAGTTCCGGTCGACCTGCGGCTACGCCCTCGAACGGGGGCAGAACCACGAGATCCTCATCGACTGCCGGGGCGGGAAGCTCACCCCGACGACGGTGGCCACCACCCTCCTCGAGCGCATCCTCGGCACGATGAACCTGCCGGTGGACGTGCCCGTCACCCTCGGCGTGCCGCCCTCCTTCGGCTCCGACCAGCGCCTGGCCCTGGTGGAGATCGCCAACGCCGCCGGCCTGGAGCGGGTGACCACCATGGACGAGCCCTACCTGGCCGTCCTCCCCTACCTGCGCCGGGAGGAGCAGCAGAAGAAGGTCGCGGTCTTCGACCTCGGCGGCGGCACCTTCGACCTCGCCGTCCTCGATGTCCGCGGCCGGGTGCACCGCCTGCTGGCCTGTGACGGAGATCCCTACCTCGGCGGCAACGACATCGATCTGGGGATGGCCGACTGGGTCCGCAGCCAGGTGCTGGTGCAGAAGCACTGGGATCTGCGCTCCCGCCCGGAGAGCTGGACCGCCCTGATCGGGGTCTGCCGGGAGGCCAAGAAGCGCCTCTCCGTGCTGCCGCAGACCACGATCTCCCTGGGGCTGGTGGACCCGGTGGTGGCCGACGTGACCGTCCCCATCTCCCGGCACGACCTCAACCCCACCCTGCACGAGGCCATGGGGCGCTGCTTCGCGATCTGCGACCACGTGCTGCGCGAGGCGGGCCTGCGGGCCAGCGACATCGACGAGGTGGTGCTGGCCGGCGGGTCCACCTACCTGCCGCAGGTGCGGGAGGCGGTGGCGACCTACTTCGGAGCGCCGCCCCGCAGCGAGCTACCCGCCGACCACCTGGTCGCGATGGGCGCCGCGCTGGCCTCCGCCGCGCGCGACTCGAGGGGACGCTAGCCCGCTTCTGGCGGAAGCGCTCAGGCCGCGCAGCACTTCTTGTACTTCTTGCCGCTCCCGCAGGGGCAGGGATCGTTCCGGCCGATCTTGGGACCCTCGCGCCGGATGGGCTTGGGCTTCACCGCGTCGCCGTCGAGGAAGTACCACCCGTCCTCGAGCTTCACGAAGGTGGAGAGCTCGTGGTGGGTCATGCTCTGGCCGTCGATCGAGTAGCGGGCGATGAACTCGAGCTCGGCGCGCTCGCCGCCCTCGTCCATCTGGCTGTCGACGATCTCGAAGCCCTCCCACTCGGCCTTCTTCGCCCACTGCTTGGTGGCCTCGAGATCCACGTCCTCGGAGGTCTCGGGGGCGTTGCTCGTCAGGATGTACTGGGTCTCGTTGGTCGCGTAGGCCGTGTAGCGCGCCCGCATCACCGCCTCGGGCGTCGGGGGCTTCTTCTTTCCCTTGATGTAGGGCTTGCAGCAATCGGCCAGGGGTTGTCCGGACCCACAGGGGCAATTCACGTCGTCAGACCTCCGGGAGGGTTGAAGGCGCGCATCCTAGTGGTGGGACGAGGGCGAGGCAAACTCGCTGGGGTGCTTCCCGCTTGCTATGCTGACCGGGACTCTGCCAGCGAAGGCGAAGATGCAACCAGGGGGTAGCCACAGCAACGGCCCGGACGCGGCCGCGAGCCTACGGGCCCGCCTGCGCACGGCCCTCGAGCCCACCGTCTGGGCCGTGGGCGGAGGCAAGGGGGGGGTCGGCAAGACCCTCTTCAGCGTGAACCTCGCGGTGGCGATGGCCCGGCGGGGAGAGCGGGTGGTCCTGGTGGACGCCGATCTGGGGGGGGCGAACTGCCACACCGTCCTGGGGCTCGCGAGCCCGCAGCGCTGCCTGGCCGACTTCATCTCGCGGAAGGTCGAGCGCCTGGACGAGGTGCTGGTACCGACGACCATCCCCAACCTCTGGCTGGCCAGCGGCTCCCGGGGGCTGGAGGCGGCGAACCCCCGGCACGTCCAGAAGCTGAAGCTCCTGCGCCACGTGCGGCAGCTGGACGTCGATCACGTCCTGATGGACCTGGGCGCGGGCTCGGCCTTCAACGTCCTGGACTTCTTCCTGGCCGCCGACGAGCGCATCGTCGTGGTGGCGCCCGAGCCCACCTCGATCGAGAACGCCTACCACTTCCTGAAGTCGGCCTTCTATCGCTCCCTGCGGGACACGGCGAAGAAGGGGCAGCGCAAGACCCTGATCCAGAACCTCCTCGAGGAGCGGATGAAGCGGGGCATCCGCTCGCCCCGGGCCCTGGTCGCGGCGGTGACCGAGGTCGACGCCGAGGCCGGCGAGGTGCTGGCCGAGCGGGTCCAGCGCTTCAGCGCTCACCTCGTGGTGAACCAGGCCCGCCGGGCCGAGCACCAGCGCCTGGGCGCCGAGATGGAGCTGGCCTGCCAGGAGTACTTCGGGGCGCGCATCACCCACCTCGCCACCCTGCCCCGGGAGGACGAGGTCCTCGACGCCATCGCCGAGCGGGCGGTGGTCTACGAGCGCTCCCCCAACGCCGACTTCTCCCGCGCCATCCGGGGCCTGGCCGAGCACCTGGGATCCCGAGAGCCGTGAGCCAGCCCACTCCCCGCGAAGAGGCCCTGCGCCTCCTGGGCCTCGATCCCGAGACCGAGCCGGACACCCGCGAGATCGATCGCGCCTACCACGGGCGGGTCGCGGTCTACCGGGAGGGCGCGCTGGCCAGCTACGCCCTGATGGACGAGAGCGAGCGCCGCGAGCGCCTCGCGCAGGTGGAGGCGGCCTACAAGCTCCTCTCCGAGCCGGAGCGGGAGGCCTTCAGCGAGGCCCTCCCGCCGACCTCGAAGCCCCCGCCCTACGACCCCGCGTCTCCGGGGGCTTCCCTGAAGCGGGTGCGCGAGCACCTGCGCCTGACCCTCGACGACTGCGCCGGCCGCACCCGGATCATGCGGGCCCACCTCGAGTCCCTCGAGGAGGAGCGCTGGGAGAGCCTGCCCCCGGCGGCCTACGTCCGGGGCTTCGCCCTCCAGTACGCCAAGAGCCTGGGCATCACCGAGGCCGAGGCGCTGGCCAACGAGCTGGTGGCCCGCAGCAAGACCGCGGACTGACCCCCGGAACGAAGACGCCCGCCCCCACCTCGTGCAGTGAGGTGAGGACGGGCGGAGATACTACAGGGTCAACCTTTCCGATCAGTCCACGCCGCGGCGCAGGTAGGTCGGGATGTCGAACTCGTCCTCGACCTCGGAGACCTCACCGCCGGTGGCGGCCGGGGAGCCGTAGGCCCCGACCCGGGACTGCTGGGCCCGGACGTAGGCCGGCACGTCGGTGTCGGCCTCGGAGGGCGCGGGGGCCGGCGGCGCGATGGCCGAGGCGGCCCGGGGGTCGATGGTCGCGGGCTTGGTGGCCGGCGCGGGTGCCGGCGGGCTGCGCCGCGAGATCGACGAGGTGTGGCGATCGATCGGCCGCACGGTGGCGGTGACCGGAGCCCGGCGGGTGGCGGTCCGCCCCGCGGAGGCGCCCGGGGTGACCCGCTGCACGCGGCGCTCGTCCTCGGGGGAGAAGCCGGTGGCGATGACGGTGATCTTCATCTCGTCACCCATCCGCTCCTCGATCACCGAGCCGAAGATGATGTGGCAGTCCTCGTCGGCCGCCTCCTGCACGGTGTAGAGGGCCTCGTTCACCTCGTGCAGGGTCAGGCCCGGCCCGGCGGTGATGTTGATGAGGATGCCGCGGGCGCCCTCGATGCTGACCTCCTCGAGGAGCGGCGAGTTGATGGCCTGGTAGGCCGCCTCGTTCGCCCGATCGGGTCCGATCCCGTAGCCCGAGCCCATCAGCGCCATGCCCTGCGCGCTCATGATGGTCTTCACGTCGGCGAAGTCGACGTTGACCAGGCCGGTCGTGGTGATCAGATCGGAGATGCCCTGCACCGCGTTGTAGAGGACCTCGTCGGCCTTCTTGAACGCGTCGAGGAGCGTCGTGCTCTCGTCCGCGATGGAGAGGAGGCGCTGGTTGGGGATGGTGATCAGCGTGTCCACCGCCTCCTTCAGCTCGAGGATGCCCTCCTCCGCCTGGCGCCGGCGCCGCTTCCCCTCGAAGGCGAAGGGCTTGGTCACCACGCCGACCGTCAGCGCGCCGGCCGACTTCGCGATGTCCGCGATGATCGGCGCCGCGCCGGTGCCCGTGCCACCACCCATGCCGGCGGTGACGAAGACCATGTCCGCGCCGGCCAGGCTGTCGGCCAGCTGCTCCTTGTCCTCGAGGGCCGAGGAGCGCCCCACCTCGGGGTTCGCCCCGGCGCCGAGGCCGCGGGTGGTGGTCTCGCCCAGCTGGATCTTGATGGACGCCCGGTTGTTCCGCAGCGCCTGCAGATCGGTGTTGGCGGCGATGAAGTCCACCCCGTCGAGGCCACCCTCGATCATGGTGTTCACCGCGTTCCCGCCACCGCCGCCGACGCCAACGACCTTCAGCCTCGCTCCACTGTCGTTTCTACGCTCGAATTCCAACATTGTTTCTTTCTCCCTTTCGCTTCATCCGCTCTCGCGTCTGCGTGTCCCCTCTCGGGGCGGAGTTGTTCCCTAGAAAAAATCGGCCAGCCACGCGCGCATCCGCCCGCGAACCTTGCCGTAGACGTTCTCGTCCCTCACCCGGAAGTGCTTCGCATCCTGGTGCTGGGCGCCGTAGAGGACGAGCCCGACGCCGGTGGCGTACATGGGGCTCCTCACCACGTCGACCAGGCCGCTGATGCCTCGGGGCGTACCCCGTCGCACCGGCAAGCTGGTCACGTCCTCGGCGAGCTCCACCATGCCCTCGAGCAGGGTCGAGCCACCCGTGATCACCAGCCCGCTGGCGAGCAGCTCCTCGTAGCCGGACTTCTGGATCTCCCGGTGGACGAGCATGAAGATCTCCTCCACCCGCGGCTCGATGATCTCGCAGAGGATCTGCCGCGAGAGCACCCGGGGAGAGCGTCCGCCCACGCTGGGCACCTCGATGGTCTCCTCTCGGTCGACCATCGACGCCATCGCGCAGCCGTACTTCAGCTTGATCTTCTCGGCCTCGTGGGTCGGCGTCCGCAGGCCCACCGCGATGTCGTTGGTGAGGTGGTGGCCGCCCACCGCCAGCACGCTGGTGTGGACGATGGCCCCCTCCGAGAAGATGGCCAGGTCGGTCGTGCCACCGCCGATGTCGATCAGCGCGACGCCCAGCTCCTTCTCGTCCTCGGTGAGGACCGACTCGCTGGAGGCCAGCTGCTCGAGCACGATGTCGGCGACGTTGAGGCCCGTCCGGTTGGCGCACTTCACGATGTTCTGGGCCGAGGAGACCGCACCGGTGACGATGTGGACCTGCGCCTCGAGGCGCACGCCGCTCATCCCGATGGGCTCCCGGATGCCGTCCTGCTCGTCGACGATGTACTCCTGCGGCAGGATGTGGATGACCTCTCGATCCAGCGGGATCGCGATGGCCTTCGCCGCGTCGATCACCCGCTCCACGTCCGGCTGCCGGATCTCCTTGTCCTTCACCGCGACCACACCGTGGCTGTTGAAGCCCTTGATGTGACCACCAGCGATGCCTGCATAGACCGTCGAGATCTCGCAGCCGGCCATGAGCTCGGCTTCCTCGATGGCTCTCTTGATCGAGGCCACGGTGGACTCGATGTTGATGACCACGCCCTTGCGTAGTCCCTTGGAGGGGTGACTGCCGATGCCGATGATGTCGATACCGCTCTCGGTGACCTCACCGACGATCGCGCAGATCTTGGTCGTGCCGATGTCGAGACCGACGATCAGCTCTCCTTTCTTCGCCATGTATCCTCCCTCACGACCTTCGAGGCACTGCTTCGACTCCGGCTTTGGATCTCTCCCCACCGGGGTCCGGGGCTCTCACCCCACCTGTTCAGCCGCTACGGAAATTGTGGGTGCCGCTTCTATTCCACCCGCGCCACCACCCACTGTGGGCGCGTGTGACCTTCCACAAAGACCTCCCTTGGCGCCTCTCCCCTCTCGGAGAGAAGCAGGAGGAGATGATCGAGGCGCTTCATCCGCGCCCCGAGCTCGTTCCGGCCGAGGTGCGCCACCAGCGGCGGCGCAGCGTCGGACTCGGCGAGGGTGAGGCTGGTCCCGCGGACGGGATCCCGGTGGATCTCCGCCAGGGGCCGCCGGCCCTCGATCTCGTTCCAGGCCGCGAGCACGGCGAGGGCCTGCCGGAGCGGCTCTCGCAGCTCGGCGGCGCTCGCCTCGGTGTCGAGGCCGGTGATCACCGGCAGGCCCCGTGGGTCGCTGCCGGGATCGAAGTTCTTGAAGATCGTCCCCTCCCCGTCGACGAGGTAGAGGCCCCCCTGCACCGCGATGGCCTTCGCCACGTGCTCCTCGACCTCGATCGAGAGGCCCGCGGGCCAGTCCTTCCGGACGTGGGCGTGCCGGATCCAGGGGTGGCTCTCGAGGCGCGCCTCGATCTCGTCACCGTCGATCCGCCACAGGTTCGTGCCCGGGCGGATGCGGGCGAGGTCGGCCAGCTGGTCGAGCCGGGCCCGGTGGTTGCCGGCGAAGCGCACGTCCCGCACGGCGAGGTGAGGCGTGGAGGTCAGCCAGAGGTAGCCGGCGATGACCCCCCCGAAGGTGAGGGTGACCACCGTGAGGGCGGCCAGGAGGCGCGCCGCCGAGAGGACGACGGCGCGGAACACACCACGGCGCCTGGCCTTCTTGACCTCGGCCGGCTGCACTCGCCGGTTGCCGGTGCTGGTGCGCGCCATCAGCCCTCGCGCTCCTTCTCCAGGCCCGCCCCCAGGAGGAGGCGCTCGCAGAGCTCCGCGAAGGAGATGCCACGGCCGGCGGCGATCTTGGGGACCAGGCTGGTGCCGGTCATCCCGGGCAGGGTGTTGAGCTCGAGGAGCTGGGGGACGTCGTCCTCGGGCACGATGAAATCCGAGCGGGTGACGCCCTTGCAGCCCAGCGCCACGTGCGCCCGTCGGGCGAAGCCGTGGACGGCCTGCGCCACCTCCTCGGAGAGGGGCGCGGGCACGAGGTACTGGGTGCCGCTCTGCTTGTCGTACTTGGCGGTGTAGTCGTACCACTCCCGGGCGGGGCGGATCTCGACGGTGCCCAGCGCCTCGCCGTCGAGGACGGCCACCGAGATCTCGCGGCCGGCCACGAAGCGCTCGATGAGAAGGTCGCCGGGGAAGGCAGCGGCGGCCTCGAGAGCGGCGGCGAGCTCACCCTCGCTCTTGACGATGGTGATCCCCACGCTCGAGCCCTCGCAGTCGGGCTTCACCACGCAGGGCAGGGGCAGCTCGAGATCCTCGGGGCCGAAGCCCGCGATCTCGGAGGCGAGGACGACCTGGTACTCGGCGGTGGGGAGGCCCGAGGCGTGGAAGACCCGCTTCGAGGCGACCTTGGACATCGCCAGCGCCGAGGCGAGCACGCCGGAGCCGGTGTAGGGCAGGCCGAGGCACTCGAGGAGGCCCTGCACGCAGCCGTCCTCACCCCAGCGCCCGTGGAGGGCGTTGAAGACCGCGAGAGGCTCGAGGCGGGTGAGCTGCCCGGCGAGATCCTCCCGGGCGTCGACCCGCTCGACGGTATAGCCCAGCGACTCGAGCGCGGCGGCGCAGGCCTCGCCGGTGTTGAGGGAGACCTCTCGCTCGGAGGAGTCCCCTCCGAGGAGGACGGCGACCTTGCCCGCCTTCAGTGCCTCTGCGTTCGCGACCACTAGAACTCTCCGAGCAAGCGGACCTCGAGCTCGAGGCCGATGCCGCTGCGGGCTCGCACCTCGCGCCGGCAGAGCTCGATGAGCTTCAGCACCTGCGCCGAGGTGGCCTTGCCACGGTTGATGATGAAGTTGGCGTGGACCTCGCTGACCTGGGCGTCGCCGACGGTGCGCCCCTTGAGGCCCGCCTCCTCGATGAGGCGCCCCGCGTAGTCCCCGGGGGGGTTCTTGAAGACCGAGCCGGCGCTCCGGCCGCGGGGCTGGGTGCGGCGGCGGCGGCCGAGCTCTTCCTCGGCCTCGGCCTGGGCCGCCGCGACCTCCTCGGGGCCGGCCCGGTGGAAGGCGAGGGTCACCGAGGTGACGATCCCGCCCGGCGGCAGGGTGGCCTCGCGGTAGGCGAAGCGCAGGTCGGCGGCGGGGATGGTCAGCAGCCCCTCGGGGTGCGCCACCTGGGCGTGGACCACGACGTCGACCATCTCGCCGAGGCGGGTGCCGGCGTTCATCTGGAGGGCCCCGCCGAGGGAGCCCGGGATGCCGATGAGGAACTCGGGGCCGACCACCCCCTCCTCGCGGGCGAAGCGCCGCACCTCGCCGGTGGGCGTGCCCGCGGGGAAGGTGACCTCGAGCGTGTCCTTGCCCCGGTGGCGAACGACGCGCTCACCGAACTCGGGAGAGAGGTGGAGGGTGAGGCCGCGGATGCCGCCGTCGCCGACCAGCAGGTTCGAGCCGCCCCCGACCACCGTGTAGGGGATGCGCTCCCGGCGGATCACCGAGAGGACCTCGACGAGGGTCTCCGGGCCGTCCGGCTCGTAGAAGAGGTCGGCGGGGCCGCCCACCCCGAGGGTGGTCCGCCGCGCCATGGGCTCGGCCCAGGAGAGCTTGCCCCGGGCCACCGCCTCGATGGCCCCGGCCCAGGGGGGGCGCTCGGAGATCGCGGTCCGGCCGCGCACCTTGCTCGCCGCGTTCATGCCTCTTCCTCCGTGCCAGCCCCGGCGCCCACGGCGCGCAGGGTCTCCAGCAGAGCCTCGCTGAGCTTCCAGACGTCACCGGCCCCGAAGCAGATCACCAGGTCACCCTCCGCGAGCTCGGGCGCCAGCCGCTCGCAGACCGCGTCGAAGCTCGGGGCGAAGCGGGCGTCGTGGTGGCCGTGCCGGGAGATCGCCCGGGTGAGGAGCTCGGCGTCGATCCCCTCGAGGGGGGCCTCGCCGGCCTCGTAGATCGGCGTGAGCAGCACGGTGTCCGCGTCGTTGAAGGCGCGGGTGAACTCCTCCCAGCAGTCACGGGTGCGGGTGTAGCGGTGGGGTTGGAAGACCGCGATGAGGCGCCGGTCCATCGCCTTGCGGGCGCCGTCGAGCACGGCCGCGATCTCGGCGGGGTGGTGACCGTAGTCGTCGACCACGGTCACGCCGCCCACCTCGCCCCGGACGGTGAAGCGCCGCTGCACGCCCCCGAAGGAGGCGAGGGCCTCGCGGCTCACCGTGGCCGGCACCCCCATCTCGTCGGCGATCGCCAGGCTGGCCAGGGCGTTGAGGACGTTGTGCTGCCCGACCATGGGCAGGGAGAACTCGCCGTAGTGCTCGCCACGGTGGACGACCTCGAAGTGGGTCGTCAGCCCCTCGGGCCGCACCGCCCGGGCGTGCCAGTCGGCCTGCGAGGAGAAGCCGTAGGTGGTGAAGCGCTTCTCCACCTGCGGCAGCAGCGCCTGGATCACGGGGTGATCGAGGCAGAGCACCGCCAGGCCGTAGAAGGGCAGGCGGTTGATGAAGGTGAGGAAGGCCTCGTGGAGCGCCTCGAGGGTGCCGTAGTGCTCCATGTGCTCGGGGTCGATGTTCGTGACCACCGCCAGGGCCGGCGCATAGAAGAGGAAGGAGCCGTCGGACTCGTCGGCCTCGGCGACGAGGTAGTCGCCCTGCCCGAGGCGGGCGTTGGTCCCCAGGGTGTTGATCTTGCCGCCGACCACCACCGTGGGATCGAGGCCCCCGGCCTGGAGGAGGTGCGCGACCAGGGAGGTGGTCGTGGTCTTGCCGTGGGAGCCGGCGATGGCGACGCCGTACTTCAGGCGCATCAGCTCGGCCAGCATCTCGGCCCGGGGGATCACGGGGATCGCCGCCTCGCGAGCGGCGACCACCTCGGGGTTGGTGGCCGGCACCGCCGAGGAGACCACGACCACGTCGGCCCCCTCGATGTGCCCGGCCTCGTGCCCGAGGTGGGTGCGGGCGCCGAGGGCGTGGAGGCGCCCGGTGACCTCGGAGGCCCGCAGGTCGGAGCCCGAGACCCGGTAGCCGAGGTTGAGGAGCAGCTCGGCGATGCCGCTCATGCCGATGCCGCCGATGCCCACGAAGTGGATCTGGCTCGCCTTGCCCCGGAACATCGTCATGACTTCGACTCCTTCCGGGCGCGCTCGTCGGCCTCGCGGTTCTCGCGCTCGAAGCCGCCGTCCGCCATCCAGAGCTCGACGCAGGTGTCGGCGATCTCCCGGGCGGCCTCGGGGTGACCGAGGAGCCCCGCGGCCGTCTCCATCTTCTTGAGGCGCTCCGGATCGGAGAGCAGCTCCAGGATCTCCCGGGCGAGGCGCTCGGGGGTGAGTTCGCCCTCGGGCAGCAGCACCGCCGCGCCCTTGTCGGAGAGCGCCCGGGCATTCAGCGTCTGGTGATCGTCGGTCGCGAAGGGGAAGGGCACGAGGATCGCGGCCCGCCGGCAGATGGTCAGCTCCGCGATGGTGGTCGCGCCCGCCCGGCAGACGACCACCAGCGAGCCGGCGTAGGCGCCGGACATGTCGTGGATGAAGTCCTGCACCTCGACGACCGCCGGGCTGCCGGCCGCCTCGTAGGCCGCCCTCACCTCGTCCACCGCATTCTTGCCGGTCTGGTGGATCACCCGAAGGGTCGGGATGGACTCGGCGATGATCGGCACCGCGCCGACCACGGCCTCGTTGAGGGCCCGCGCCCCCTGGGAGCCACCGAAGACCAGCACCTGGGGCCGCTCGCGGTCGCGGTGCGGCGCTGGCCGCAGGAAGTTCTCCATCAGGGCCTGGCGGATGGGGTTGCCGGTGATGATCACCTTGGAGGCCCGGAAGAAGGGGATGGCCTCCTCGAAGGAGAGGAAGACCCGCCGGGCGAACTTGCCCACCGTGCGGGTGGTGAAGCCCGGCAGGGCGTTCTGCTCCTGCACCACCACCGGGATCCGCCGCAGCCAGGCGGCCAGCGCCACCGGTCCGCTGGCGTAGCCGCCCACGGCGACCACCACCCCCGGCCGGTAGCGGCGCAGGATCTTCCAGGACTGCCAGATCGCCTTGGGCACCTGCAGGAGGCTGCCCAGGAAGGAGGCGAGCCCCACCCGCTTCAACCCCTGGACCTCGATGAACTCGATCGGGAAGCCGGCCCGGGGGACCGCGTCCTTCTCGATGCCCCGGCGGGTGCCGACGAAGAGCACGTCGTTCTCGCTGTGCCGGGTCATGAACTCCTCGGCCAGGGCGATGCCCGGGAAGAGGTGTCCGCCCGTGCCGCCGCCGGCGATGACGATCCGCAGGGTCATCGGCGCACCCCCGGGCTCGGACGCAGGAAGCCGCCCTCCTCGGCCGAGAGGCCGAGGAGCACCCCGGCCATGGCCAGGGAGATGACGAGGCTGCTGCCGCCGTAGGAGAGGAAGGGAAGGGCCAGGCCCTTGGTGGGCAGGAGCCCCATGGCCACGGCCATGTTGAGCACGGCCTGCAGGGCCAGCAGGGTGGTCAGCCCCAGGGCGAGGTAGGCGCCGAAGCGGGTCTCGGCCCGGTAGGCGGCCCGCAGGCCCCGCCAGACGATCAGCCCGAAGAGGAGGAGCACGGCCACGACGCCGAGCAGGCCCAGCTCCTCACCCAGGATCGAGAAGATGAAGTCGGTGTGGGCCTCGGGCAGGAAGAAGAGCTTCTGTCTTCCGTCGCCCAGGCCCAGGCCGGTGACGCCCCCGGCCCCGATGGAGATCAGGGACTCGGCCACCTGGTAGCCGGCGTCGTCGCGGGTGGCCCAGGGATCGAGGAAGGCCAGCACCCGCCGCATCCGGTACGGGGTGGCGACCACGAGGTAGACCGCCGCGGGCACGGCCATCATCGCCGCGAGGCCGAGGTAGCGCATCCGGGTGCCGGCGAGGAAGAGGAGCACGCCCACCACGAAGGAGAGGGTGACGGCGGTGCCGAAGTCGGGCTGCATCAGGATCAGGAGGATCGGGATGCCGGCGAGGAGCCCGGGGCCCAGGAAGCCGCCGCCGAGGGAGCGCACCTTGTCGTCCCCCTTTCGGGAGAGGGTCCAGGCCAGGTAGAGGACCACGGCCGGCTTGGCCACCTCGGAGGGCTGGAAGGAGAGCACGCCCAGCCGCACCCAGCGGGTGGCGCCGTTGGCGGTGACGCCGATCCCCGGCAGGAAGACCAGGCAGAGCAGCGCGATGGCGACGAGGAGGGCGAGGGGTGCCAGGTGCCGCAGGCGCTCGCTGCCGAGCTGGATGCAGGCCAGCATGGCCATCAGGCCGATGCCCGCGGCGCCCAGCTGCGCGAGGAGGTAGCGCAGCGGCTCGCCGGTGCGGTGCTCCGCCGCGACCGCGCTGGCGGAGTAGACCATCACCAGCCCGATGCCGGTGAGGAGCAGGAACGCCCAGAGGAGGACGGGATCGACGCGGCGGGTGCTCATGGGAGGGCCTCCACCAGCTCGCGGAAGCGCTGACCCCGGACCTCGTAGTTCGGGAACTGATCGTAGGAGGCGCAGGCCGGGGAGAGCAGGACGGTCTCCCCCGCGCCCGAGAGCTCGCGGGCTCGCTCCACCGCCGCCTCGAGGGTGCCGACGATCTCCGCCGGGCCGTGGGTCACCTCGCGCAGGGCCTCGACCAGGGCAGGCCCCTCCTCGCCGATGCCGAGCACCGCCTTGAGGCGCCCGCGCCCGGCCGCCGCCAGGGGGGCGTAGGAGGCGCCCTTGCCCCGCCCGCCGGCCACGAGGATCACGCCCGCGGCGAAGGCCGAGAGGCCGGTGACGGCGCTGTCGACGTTGGTGGCCTTGGAGTCGTTCACCCACTCCACGCCGCCGTGCGTGCGGACGGACTCGAGGCGGTGGGGCAGCCCGCCGAAGCGCTGCAGGCCCAGCTCGATCGCGCCGGGGCGCAGGCCCATCAGGCGCCCGGCCAGCACCGCCGCGGCGGCGTTGGCCTCGTTGTGGGGTCCGCGCAGGGCGGGGTTCTCCAGCCGGTAGCGCTCGACGGCGCCGTCCCCGGCCTGGAAGACCACCCTGCCCTCCTCGATCGAGGCGCTGGCGGGGCGGCCGGCCCCGTGGACGAAGAGGTGGGTGGCGCAGGGCGCCGCCTCCGCCATGGCGGCGGTGTGGGCGTCGTCGCCGTTCAGCACGAGGGCGTCGCCCGCCTCGGCGCTGCAGCGCTCGAAGATGCGGGCCTTGGCCGCCGCGTAGCCCTCCATGTCGCCGTGACGATCGAGGTGATCGGGCGTCAGGTTGAGGACCACCGCCACCCTCGGATGGAAGTGCCGGACGGTCTCGAGCTGGAAGCTGGAGACCTCCAGGACGATGGCGTCGAAGCGCTGCCCGCAGAGGGTGGCCTCGCTGGCCGGCCGGCCGAGGTTGCCACCGACGAAGACCTTCTGGCCGGCCGCGGTGAAGAGCTCCCCGAGGAGGGCCGTGGTCGTCGACTTGCCGTTGGTCCCCGTGAGGGCGACCACCGGCGTGCCGGTGAAGAAGGAGGCCGCCAGCTCGAGCTCGCCGAGGATGGGCACGCCGGCCTCGCCGGCGGCGCGAAGCTCGGGGATGCCCGAGGGGACGCCGGGAGAGACGACGATCAGATCCGCCTGCCGGAAGTCCTCGACCTCGTGCCGGCCGAGGACGAGCTCGACCGCCGCCAGCGCCGGATCGGCGGGCGCGTCGCTCTCTCTCGCGTCGGTCGCCTTCACGCTGGCGCCCTCGCGCAGGCAGAGCTTCGCCGCAGCCTGGCCGGAGCGGCCCCAGCCGACCACCAGCACCTTCAGGCCCTCGAGGGCGTAGGGCGGCCCGTAGTGGAGGGTCGTCGTCACCGCAGCTTCAACCCCGCGAGCGCGATCAGCGCGAACATGATGGAGATGACCCAGGCCCGGACGATGATCTTGGGCTCCTGCCACCCCTTGAGCTCGAAGTGGTGGTGGATGGGCGCCATCCGGAAGACCCGCTTGCCGGTGAGCTTGAAGGAGCCCACCTGCACGATCACCGAGAGGGCCTCGAGCAGGAAGAGGCCGTGGACGATGGCGCTCACCAGCTCGTTCTTGGTGAGGATGGCCAGCGTGCCCAGCCCGCCGCCGAGGGCCAGGGAGCCCACGTCGCCCATGAAGACCGAGGCGGGATAGGTGTTGTACCAGAGGAAGCCGATGCCAGCGCCGGCCAGGGCCGCGCAGTAGACCGAGAGCTCGGAGGCGCCGTCGATGTGCGGGATGTAGAGGTACTCGGCGAGGTTGAAGCCCGAGAGCACGGTGCCCGCGACGTAGGCCAGCACCAGCCAGGTCATGGCGGCGACGATCGAGGGGCCGATGGCCAGGCCGTCGAGGCCGTCGGTGAGGTTCGTGCCGTTGGCGGTGCCGACGATCACCCCGAGGGCGAGGAAGGGGTAGAGCCAGCCGAGGTCCGGGTTGAAGAGGTGCGTGCCGACGAAGGGCAACGCCACGTGGGTGTCGATCCCGTAGCCGACCAGCACCCAGGGGAACTCGGAGACCACCGTCAGATCGAGGTCGGTGTTGAAGATCAGGAGGAAGAGCCCGGCGAGGCCGAACTCCAGCGCCAGCCGCATCTTCCCCGAGAGGCCCTTGGACTTGTTGCGGAACTTGGTCCAGTCGTCGAGGAAGCCGATGACCCCGAAGGAGAAGGTCACCATCACCACCGTCCAGACCAGCCGCGAGCGGAGGTCGGCCCAGAGCAGGGTCCCCAGGAGGAGGGAGATGAGGATGAGCACGCCGCCCATCGAGGGGGTGCCCTGCTTCTCCTGGTGCGACTCGGGGGTGTCCTCGCGGACCGTGTCCTTGCCGTGCTGAGCGACCCGCAGCTGCCGGATGAACCAGGGGCCCAGGAAGAGGGAGACCATCAGGGCGGTGAGGCCGGCCATGGTGATCCGGAAGGAGGGGTAGCGCAGGACGTTCAGGAGCGGCCAGGCGTCCACGTAGGGGTAGAGGAGGTTGTAGATCATGCGCTCACCTCCTCCTCGAGCAGCGCGACGATGCGCTCCATCCGCATCCCGCGGCTCCCCTTGACCAGGACCACGTCGCCCTCTCGCGCCGCGCCGAGCGCGGCGGCGGCCTCCGCGGGCTCCTCGGTGTGTTGGCAGGCCTCGAGCCCGCCCTCCCGGGCGGCCGCGGCGGTGGAGGCCGAGAGGGGACCGAAGGCGACCAGCCCCTCCAGCCCGGCCCGGGCGGCGAGCGCGCCCAGCTCACGGTGGTGGGCCTCGGCGTGCGGGCCCAGCTCGAGCATGTCGCCGAGGGCGGCGAAGACCCGACCCCCGCCGCCGGGCGTGAGCGCGGCCAGCGCGGTGGCGGTCTGGAGGGCGGCGCCCATCGAGACGAGGTTCGCGTTGTAGCAGTCGTCCAGCAGGATGGCCCCGCCGCGGGTGGTGGTCCGTCGCAGCCGGCGCCCCACCGGCTCGACCGCGCCGAGCGCCACCGCCGCAGCGGCGAGGTCGGCGCCGAGCGCCCGGGCCACGGCCAGGGCGGCGCAGGCGTTGAGGGCGTTGTGGCTGCCGAGGAGGCCGAGCTCGAAGGTGAGGGTCTCGGCGCCGCCGACGCGGACGGTCACCCGCTGGCGGCCGCCGGCGAGGGTCTCCACCTCCAGGAGGCGCAGGTCGGCGTCCGCGGCCCGGCCGAAGGTCTGGAGCGCGAGCCCGCGCGTCCGCGCGGCCTCCCGGGCCAGGGGCAGGAGCAGGGCGTCGTCGGCGTTGGCGAGGGCCACCGCGCCTGCGGGCAGGCCCTGGTAGAGCTCGGCCTTGGCCCGGGCCACGCCCTCGAGGCTGCCGAGCCCCTCGAGGTGCACGCCCGCGGCGTTGGTGACCAGGCCCAGGGTGGGCTCGGCGATCTCGGTGAGCCGGGCGATCTCCCCGGGCGCGTTCATCCCCATCTCCACGACCGAGAAGGCGTGCGCCTCGCCGAGGGAGAAGAGGGTGAGGGGGACGCCGATGAGGTTGTTGAGGTTGCCGGTGGTGGCGTGCCCCGCCCCCAGGCTGGCGCCGAGGGCGGCCGCCGTGAGGGCCCGGGTGGTTGTCTTGCCGTTGCTGCCGGTGATGGCCACCAGGGGGAGGCCGGCGAAGCGCCGCCGGTGGTGGCGGGCCAGGTCACCCAGCGCCCGCTCGGTGTCGGGGACGAGGAAGAGGGAGAGGGCGGAGGGGGCGTCGGCGAGCTTCGGGTGCCCCGCGCGCACCACGGCGCCGGTGGCGCCCCCTTGCGCGGCCGTCGCGAGGAAGTCGTGACCGTCGAAGCGCTCGCCCTCGAGGGCGACGAAGAGCTGGCCTTCCGAGAGGCTGCGGGTGTCGGTGGAGACCGCGGCGAAGGTCGCGGGCGCAGCGCTGCCCTCGCCCGCCCGGTGGCTGGCCCCGGTGGCGTCGATCACCTCGCTCGTCGTGAAACCGTCTCGCTTCAATCCGTTGCTTCCTGTTGCACCCCTGGGTGTCATCTCCTCGTTCGACTGCATGTGCACTTCGCGTTCCGGGCCCGGGATCTCGCGGATCCGCCCGGATCTTCAGCCCTCCGCGCCTCCTCCGCGTGTCCCCGGCGCCACAGGGCTGCGGCTCTCGGGGGCCACGGTGAGGAGGGCCGAGGCCGCCACCTTCGCGTCGTCGAAGGGGAGCTTCCGGTCTCCGATCAGCTGATAGGTCTCGTGCCCCTTGCCGGCGATGAGCAGGACGTCGCCCGGCCCGGCCAGGCCCGCGGCCTGCTCGATGGCGCGGCGGCGGTCGGCCTCGACCTGGTGCTCGCAGCCGACCGGCAGGCCCGGCAGGATCTCGGCGATGATCGCCTCGGGGTCCTCGCTGCGGGGGTTGTCGGAGGTGACGACCACCCGGTCGGCGCGCGCGGCGGCGGCGGCCATGAGGGGGCGCTTGCCCCGGTCCCGGTCGCCGCCGCAGCCGAAGACCACCACGATCCGGGCGGAGGGCGGCGAGAGGAGGCGCAGCCCCTCGATGACGCGGAGGAGGGCGTCGTCGGTGTGGGCGTAGTCGACGAAGGTGTGGCGGGGCGCGGTGCCGGCCCGGGGGTCGGCGACCCGCTGCAGGCGCCCGGGCGGGCCGGGGAACGCGGCGATGCCCTCGCGGATCTGCTCGCCGCTGATCCCCAGGGCCTCGGCGGTGGCGGCGGCCGAGAGGAGGTTGGCGAGGTTGTGGCGGCCGACCATCTCGGAGCGGATCGGCAGGGCGCCCGTGCGCGGCAGGTGGAGGGTGGCGCGGATGCCCTCGAGGCCGAGGCGGATCTCGGAGGCGAAGGCCGCCGCGCCCTCGGCGGGCTCGTCGGTCGCGCTGGTGCCGACGGGCTCGAGCCCGCGCTCGGCGAGCTCGGTGTGGAGGCGGCGGCCCCACTCACCGTCGAGGGAGACGACGGCGGCGGCCCCCGGCTCCAGGTGCTCGTGGAAGAGCCGCGCCTTGGCCTGGAAGTAGCTCTCGAGATCCGGGTGGTAGTCGAGGTGATCGCGGGAGAGGCCGGTGAAGACCGCGGCCCGGAAGCGGCAGCCCTCGACCCGGCGCTGATCCAGGGCGTGGGAGGAGACCTCGAGCACGGCCAGCTCGGTGCCCGCCTCGACCATCTCGGCCAGGAGGGGCTGGAGGATCTCGGGCCCCGGGGTGGTGTGGGTCGCGGGGCGCTCGATCCCGGCGAAGCGGAAGGCGACCGTCCCGACCAGCCCGCTGGGCCGACCCGCGGCCCGGGCGATGGACTCGAGGATCCAGCTGACCGTGGTCTTGCCGTTGGTGCCGGTGATGCCCACCAGGGGCAGGCGCTCGGCGGGGCGGCCCGCCAGGTTCGCCGCGGCCTCGGCCAGCGCCGCCCGGCCGTCCTCGACCCGCAGCACCGCGACCCCCTCGGCCTGATCGGGGGAGAGGGCCGGCGCCGCCTCCTCCCGCTCGAGGGCGAGGAGGGTGGCGCCGCGGGCGAGGGCGTCGGCGAGGAAGTCGTGGCCGTCGGCCTGGCTGCCGGGGACCGCGAAGAAGCCCACGCCGGGGCCGGCGGCCCGCGAGTCGGTGGTCACCTTCCCGATCTCCAGGCCAGCGAGGACGGAGCCCTCCGCCCCGGCCAGCCGCCGGTGCTCGATTCCCTGCATGAGATCGGGGAGCAGCACGTCAGCCTCGGGGTGCAAGCACGAGCTCCACGGGGGTGCCCGGTCCGGCCACGGTGCCCGGAAGGGGGTTCTGGTTCAGGACGATGCCCGAGCCGCTGGGGCGCGGCTCGAGCTTGCGCTCGGCCAGGAGGTCGATGGCCCGCAGCAGATCCATCCCCCGGGCGTCGGGCACGAGGGTCTTGCCCTCGGGCGGCGCGACCAGGCCCATGGGCAGGAGCGCGGTCATGGTCTCGGGGGCCTCCTCGGCGGGCTCCGGGGCGGCCTCGGCCACCGCCGGGAGGGGCTCGGTGGCCGGCACGCCGAGGTAGCGCAGGCTGTCCTCGGCGATCTCGCGGAAGGCCGGGCCGGCGACGACGCCGCCGTACTTCACGCCCTGCGGCTCGTCGATGACCACCAGGATGGTCAGGCGCGGCGCCTTCGAGGGGACGAAGCCGACGAAGGAGCCCACCCGGGCGTCGGGGGAGTAGCCGCCGATCAGGGGGTCGGGCTTCTGGGAGGTGCCGGTCTTGCCCGCGACCGTGAAGCCGGGCACCGCGGCCCGCGGGCCGGTGCCGCCGGGCCGGGCGACGTCCTCCATCATCCGGGTCAGGGCCTGGGTGGTGGCCTCGGAGAAGACCCGGCGCTCGAGGCGCGGGCCGCTCTCGATGACCTCGCCGTCGGCGGTCTCGATCCGCGAGACCAGGTAGGGCCGGAAGTAGTTGCCGCCGTTGGCGACCACCGAGGCCGCCGTCACCACCTGCAGGGGGGTGACCGCCGGGCCCTGGCCGAAGGACATGGTCGCCAGCTCGACCGGGCCGATCTTCCCGCGCTGGAACATGATGCCGGTCTGCTCGCCGGGGAGCTCGATCCCGCTGCGCCGGCCGAAGCCGAGGGACTCGAGGGTGTCGAGGAGGCGGTCGGGCCCGAGCATCGCGCCGATCTTCGCCGCGCCGATGTTCGAGGAGGTCGAGAGGATCTCGGAGACGGTGAGGGTCTTCTCGGGGTGGCTGTCGTGGATCGTCCGGCCGGCGAGCCGCATCGCCCCGCCCTCGGTGTCGATGACCGTGCGCGGTCCCACCAGGCCCGCCTCGAGGGCCGCGCCGAGGGTGAAGATCTTGAAGGTGGAGCCCGGCTCGTAGACGTCGGTGATGGTCCGGTTCCGGCGGCTGTCGCGGCTCGAGGCGCCGGCGTCGTTGGGGTTGTAGGTGGGGTAGCTGGCCATCGCCAGGAGCGCGCCGGTCTGCGGATCCATCACCAGGGCCATGCCCGCCTTGGCCTCGGCCTCCTTCACCGCCCGCTGCAGCGCCCGCTCGGTGATCCACTGGATGGTGCGATCGAGGGTGAGGGTCACCCTGCCGACCGAGGCGGTGGCCTCGTCGAAGGGATCGTCCTGGAGCAGGCGGCGGCCCCGGGCGTCCCGCAGCGCCGAGGCCGAGGCGCGCTGGCCGCGGAGGCGCCCGTCGAGGGAGAGCTCGAGCCCCTCGAGGCCCTTGCCGTCGATCCCGACGAAGCCCAGGACCTGCGCGGCCAGCTCCCGGTGAGGCGCGAAGCGCCGCGACTCGCCGACCAGGCGAACGCCCGGCAGCCCGAGGGCCTCGACGGCGCGGGCCTCGGCCGGCGGGATGCGCCGCTTCACCCAGGAGAAGTAGCGCCCCTTCGAGAGGCGCGCCTCGACCCGGGAGGGATCGAGGTGGAGCGCCCGGGCCAGCTGGCGGGCCGCGGCCGGGAGGTCGGGGAGCTTGCTCGGATCGACCGCCACCGACTCGACGTCCACCGAGAGGGCGAGGGCCTCGCCGTTGCGATCCTCGATCCGGGCACGCTGGTTCTGGACCACGACCTCGCGCAGCGTCTGGCTGCGCGCCATCTCGGAGAGGCGCTCGTGCTGGAGGACCTGCAGGTCCACCGCCCGCCAGGCCAGGGCGATCAGGCCGAGGCTCAGCACGACCCCCACGATCGCGACCCTCGCCCGCATCCAGGAGAGGGCCACCCGGTTGTCGGCCTTCTTCCGCCCGTCCCTGGAGCGGCTCTTCCCGGCGGGCCTAGCCATCCCCTCGGGCCTCGACGGCCGCCGGGGTGTCGCGGCGGGCGACCTTGGTGGGCGCGTTCGCCGGCTCGCGCACGACGGTGACCTCGCTGGCGCCCGGGGCGCGCATGCCCAGCTCCTGGCGGGCGATGCGCTCGATCCGGGCCGGCGCCTCGAGGGTCGCGACCTCCAGGTGCAGGCGCTCGTTCTCTCGCTGGAGGACCCGCTGCTCGCTGGTGGCCTGGGAGATGGCGTAGCCGATCCGCAGCCCCTCGATCCGCAGCCAGGTGTGGAAGAGGCCGGCCGCCGAGAAGGAGGCGACGATGAGGATCGCCGCGATCACCGGCAGGAGCTCGATGCGGCGCCGGGGCTCAGACATCGCTCACCTCCAGCCACTCGAGGGCGCGCAGGTGGGCCGAGCGGGCCCGGGGGTTGCGGGCGATCTCGTCCGCGTCGGGCTCGAGGCCCTTGCGGGTGAGCAGGCGGCCGCGGGCGACCTTGCCGCAGGCGCAGACCGGGAAGTCGGGGGGGCAGGTGCAGCCCCGGGCCAGCTCCCGCAGGGCCTGCTTCACCGGCCGGTCCTCGAGGGAGTGGAAGGAGAGGAAGGCCGCCCGCCCGCCGGTGCGCAGCACCGAGGGGAGGCTCGCCAGGAGGGCCTCGAGCTCGGCGAGCTCGTCGTTGACCCAGATCCGCAGGGCCTGGAAGGTGCGGGTGGCCGGGTGGATCCGGCGGCCCCGCTTGCCCCCGGAGCGCCCGGGGGGCACGAGGCCGGCGACGAGCTCGGCGAGGCGCCGGGTGCCGGTGAGCTCACCCTCCTCGAGGGCGGCGAGGATGGCCCGGGCGATCTTCCGGGAGGCCTTCTCGTCGCCGTAGCGCCAGAGCACGCCGGCCAGGGTGTCGGTGTCGACCGCGGCGAGGCGCTCGGCGAGGGAGGCGCTGCGGGTCTGGTCCATCCGCATGTCGAGGGGCCCGTTCTCCTGGAAGGAGAAGCCGCGGGCGGCGACGTCGAGCTGCGGGGAGGAGACCCCCAGGTCGGCGAAGAGGGCGTCGACCCGCCCTCCCCGTCCGGCGAGGATCGCCCCGGCCTCGGAGAAGGGGGCGTGCACGAGGGTGAGGCGGGGCTCGTCACCGAAGCGGGCGCGGGCCGCCTCGATCGCGTCGCGATCGCGATCGAGGGCGATGACCTCGGCGCCGGTGGCCAGGAGCAGGGCGGTGTGCCCGCCGCGGCCGAGGGTGCAGTCGAGGGCGCGCTTGCCCGGGCCGAGGACCGGCTCGAGCAGCGCGCGCACCTCGGCCTCCATCACCGGATGGTGTCCGTGAGGTGCGTTTGCGCTCGATGCCATCAGCTCGGTTACAGCAACAGCGGGCATGTCTCGATCAAGTGAGAGAAAGGCGCCCCGGATCGGTCCACACCCGGAGACGCCCACCGGTTCAGTTCATCTGCGGGACCCAGCTTCCACTCGCGCCGGCAACAAGATCGTAGGAGCGTTGCATTCGCTGTGCGCCGTGCGCCACGCAAGCGAGCTCCGGGGTGTCGAAGATCTGGAAGAGCTCGTCGACACCGGTGAAGCGCAGGATCTTCTCGAGGTAGCCCGAGAGCCCCGCCAGGAAGAGCGCGCCGCCGCTGCGGTGCAGCCGGCCCGCGCGCTCCACCAGGACCCCGAGGGTCATGTAGTTGATGTGATCGACCTCGGTGAGATCGAGGACGAAGCGCGTCTGACCCTGGCGCAGGCTCTCCGAGATGACGTTCTTCACGCGCACCATCTCGGAGTGGTTGATGTCGCCCTCGGGGGTGATGACCACCACACCAGTTCGGGTCTCGATTCTCGGCATGAGCTTTCCTCGCTTCAGATCTCGAGGTCGAGATCGGCGATGGCGGCCTGAACCTCGGCCGGGTCGAAGGACTGCGCGTCGGGAGTCCACTTGTCGCGGGCCCAGAGCTCGATGAAGGAGAGCTGGCCCACGAAGACGATCTCGCGCTCGAAGCCCGCGTAGGACCGGAGCGGAGGGGGGATGAGGATGCGGCCGTGGCGGTCGGCCGAGATCTCGTGGGCCCGGCCGATCAGGGCGCGCTTGACGGTCCGGACCCGCTGGTCCATCGAGGGCAGGGCGGCGAGCTTGCGCTCGAGCTCCTCCCAGGCCTGCAGGGGGTAGAGCAGGAGGCAGGCGTCGAGGCCTGCGGTCGCCACCAGCCGGTCCGATCCCCCCGTCGAGAGCTGCTCTCGGAAGGACGCCGGGAGGCTGGTCCGCCCCTTCGGGTCGATGGCGTGCTCGAATTCCCCCCTGAACATGCGGAATTCCTTGACCTCTTTGCTCCCCGGGAGGCGCTCACCGCTCCGCTCCCGATCCCATCTATGACACTTGATCCCACTTCATACCACTCTAGGCCGCGATACTGCCCGCGGGGGGGGACCCGGTCAAGCTTTTTTCCAAGTTTTTCCGGGCGTTTGCGCCTCTCGAACAGGATCACCACGGGTTGGGGTCCCGTGATACAGGTTCCACAATATGTAGTGCCACAAGATGTAGGGAGATACCCGATGGTGCGTACCCTCTCCGACACCTGAATGGGTCATTTAACCCATTTTCGGGTCTCCGGCGTCCCGGCGCTTGACCCGGCCCCGGGGGATGATGACCATGCCGCCCATGGACGAGCTTCCGGTCGCTCTGCTCACGGCTCGCGCTCGCGCCAGCGAGGCGGCCCCCGAGCCCTTCGATCTGGAGGCGGCCGAGGGTCTGCGCCGGGTGCTGGGGGACCTCTTCCTCGAGACCCGCCCCCTCCTCCTGCGCCTGCCGGCACGGGGGAGCATCGAGCCCTCCCTGAAGACGGTCCTGGAGGAGGCCCTGGGCCGGGTGGCCCGCTCCTACGAGGCCCTCTGCGCCCACCGCGAGGAGAGCCCCTCCCTCCTGCCGGTGCTGCAGGCCCTGAAGCGCTCGCTGGAGCTGGAGGCCCGGGCGCTGGAGGCCGGGCTGGCCGGTGACCGGAGCGCGGCCCTCGAGCACGAGGCCGGGGCCCGGGAGCTGCTCGAGCGGGCCCGCAGCGGCTCCGAGGCCGAGGCCGGCGAGCCCGCCCGCTCGGTCGTCTTCGACCGGGTCACCGGGCGCTCCCGCTACGACGCCAGCGAGGAGCCGGATCTCACCTACCCCCTGCGCTGCCCGCAGGAGAGCTGCGGCGAGCCCGGCCGCTACCCCCTCGCCGCCTCGGTCTCCACTCACCGGCTGACCTGCCGGGCCTGCGAGCTGCCGATGACCGCCTACGTCGGGGTGGTCGAGTCGGCGAAGGCCGAGCGCAGCACCCAGTCCACCGCGCACGAGGTGCGGACCAGCGACTTCGACGGCACCGGCCGCACCCTGCGCTTCGAGGAGGCGTCGGGTCCGGCGCCCCTCGAGCTGGGCGAGAAGGACCTGGTCGTCGTCCTCTACGACGACGACGATCGCCTCTGCATCGTGAAGAACATGACCCGGGGCGGCGAGGTCTGGGTGGCCCCCCGCTCCCGCTGCTTCGTCGTCGCCGCGGCCACCTCCCCCGACGCCCCCGAGGTGCGCACCCTGCGCGCCTTCCGCGAGGCCCGCCTGCGCCCCCACCCCGCCGGCCGCGCCCTCATCGCCCTCTACGAGCGCCTGGCGCCCCCCGCCGCCCTCTGGATCCGCCGCGGCCCCCGCCGCCGCGCCCTCGCCCGCCACCTCGTCCGCGCCGCCGCCCACCTCGCCCGGCGGCGGTGTGACTCACCGGCAAGGCCGCGCCGGGAGGGGAGCGTCCCCCGGCCGGGCAGCTCCCCCTCGGCCCGCGGTGGCCGCGAGGGAAGCGCGCGCGTTTTCGGGCGAAGCCCGAAGAGGTGCCCGAAAGCGAAGGGTTCGCGTTAGCGGGCGAGGTAGCGTTCGGCGAGGTCGAGCTGGCGGGTGCGGAGGGAGCGCTCGCGGCCGTCGATGAGGACGGTCTCGGCGACGGTGGAGAGCTCGAGGGGGTCGCCACTCCAGACGACGAGGGTGGCGCGCTTGCCGGGAGAGAGGGAGCCGAGCTCGGCGCCCTTGCCCATCAGCTCGGCGGGCGTGAGGGTGATGGCCCGCAGGGCCTCGGCCCGGGGCAGGCCCTGAGCGACGGCGAGGCCGGCCTCCTGGCGCAGGCGGCCGGGCGCCATGGTCCAGCCCGCGCCGGTGATCACCAGCCGCACCCCGGCCGCGTGGAGGCGGGTCGCCGCGTCGTCCACGGCCTTGAGGGTCTCGAAGCGGGTCGGCCGCTGCTGGCTCGGCCGCAGGATCACCGGCACCCCGGCCGCCTTCAGCTCGGCCGCCACCCGCCAGGCCTCGGCCCCGCCGGTGATCACCAGCCGGAGCTTCTCCTCCCGGGCGAGGTCCAGGGCGGCGAGGATGTCGCTGGCCCGGTCGGCCTCCAGCACCAGGGGCAGCGCTCCCGCGAGCACCGGGAGGAGGGCCCGCAGGTGCAGGGGGGAGAGGGAGAGGGGACGCGAGGCGCCGCGCTCGAAGGCCTTGCGATCCTTGCCGTAGGCCCGGGCGTCCTCGAAGTGCTGGCGCAGGCGCAGCCAGACCCCGCCCCGGCTGCCCCCGACCGAGGCGGCCGCGCCCTCCCCCACCGCGCCGAAGGCGGCCGCGGGCCGGGTGGGATCGGGGCGGTCGGCGAGCTCACCGCTCAGGTCGACCCACACGCCCTCGCCGTGGAGCAGGGCGCCGGTGGGCCGGATCACGGTCCCGGTGATCCCCTCGCTGCGCGCCAGGGGGATGCGCATGCTCTCCGGGTTGAAGGCCGGCGCCACCCGGAAGCCCGGCGCCGCGACCTCCCCGCCGAGGGCGTGGTCGCTGGTGCTCTGCACCGCCGAGACCTCCGAGAGGCCGAAGAGGGAGTGCACCTCCACCAGGCCCGGGGTGATCGTCTTTCCCGAGACGTCGATCCGCCGCGTGCCCTCGGGGAGCGCCAGGCGCGGACCCACGGCGACGATCTTCCCGTCCCGCAGGAGCACCGTGGCGCGCTCGTGGACGGTGCCGTCGCCCACCTCCACCCGGGCGCCCACCAGGGCGCAGGGGTCGGCGAGGCAGAGCAGGGGCGCGGCGACCAGGAGCCAGCTCATCTCGCCCCCTGACCCAGCTCGAAGTCCGAGGCCGGAGAGGTGGAGGGCGCCGCCCGATCGTGGAGCTTGCGCCCACCGACCCAGACCTGGTCGACGCGGGTGTAGACGCTGAAGGGATCGCCGCTCCAGACCACCAGGTCCGCGAGCTTGCCCACCTCGAGGGTGCCGACCCGATCCTCGAGCCCGAGGACCCAGGCGGGGTTGGCGGTGATCCAGCGCAGCACCCGGTCCTCGTCGAAGCGCAGCCCGATGCGGCGGCCGGCGGTCGCGGCCTTGGCCGCCTCCTGGTTCAGGTAGCGGATCTCCGAGGCCGAGTCGCTGTGGAGCACGGCGAGGGCGCCGGCGTCCTCGAGCAGGGCGAGGTTCTGGGGCACTCCGTCGAGCGCCTCCATCTTGAAGCCCCACCAGTCGGTCCAGGTCGCCGCCGCGACCTTCTCCCGGGCGAGGCGGTGGCGCAGCTTGTAGGCGCCGGTGGCGTGGTGGAAGGCCCGGACCTCGAAGCCGAACTCGGCGGCCAGATCCAGCTGCTTCTCCATCTCGTCGGCGCGATAGCAGTGGTTCTGGACCAGGATCCGGCCCTCGAGGACCTCGACCAGGGTCTCGAGGCCGAGGTTGCGCGGCGGCGGATCCGGCGGGCTCTTGCCCTTGGGCTCCCCCTCGCGCCGCCAGGTCTCGAGCTCGAGGCGGTAGCGCGCGAGCTTGCGCTGGTACTCCCGGGCCCGCTGGAAGAGCGCCCGCAGCCGCGCGGTGTTGCCCATCCGGGTCTTCGGCCCACCCTTGTTGCCGTAGGTGACCTTGGGGTTCTCGCCGCAGGCCATCTTCAGGCCCTGGGGCGCGCCCGGGAAGCGCATCGCGCGCGCCGAGGTCGGCCCCGGCTCGAGGCGCAAGACGAAGCTCCGCCCGCCGACCAGGTTCGCCGAGCCCGGCAGGACCTGCACGGTGGTGACCCCACCCTGCAGCGCCCGCTCGAGGTCGGGATCCTGGGGCCAGAAGCCGTGCTCGGCCCAGACCTCGGGGGTCGTCGGGCTCACCATCTCGTTCCCGTCGGCGTTCGCCTCGACCCCGGGGCTCGGGTAGACGCCGAGGTGCGAGTGCACGTCGATGAGGCCCGGGGTGATCACCCGCCCCGAGAGGTCGATCACCTCGACGCCCTCGGGCAGCGCGCCGGGCCCCTCGCCCACCGCCGCGATGCGCCCCTCCTCGAGCAGGAGGTGGCCCCGCTCGAAGATCTCCCCGGCGGCGGTGAGGATCCGGGCGCCGCGCAGGAGCACCTTCCCCTTCGCCAGGCGCAGCGCGGGATCGGCCGGCGCCGCCCGATCCTCGAAGACCGGGAGGGGCTCGACCCCCGGGGTGGCGCCCTCCGGCGGGGCCGCCTCGGGGGTGGAGGCACAGGCAAGGGAGAGGAGCAGCGGAAGCAGGAGGGCCGTCTCCCTCGCGCGCCGCCGCCTCGCTCTGCGCTCCCCGCTCATCCGATCCGATCTCCTATCACCAAAGCCACCCTCGCGGCGGCGTGGTAGAGAGTCACCATGCGCCGGCCCCTCGCCAGCCTCCTCCTCCTCACCCTCCTCGGGACACCGACCCTCGCCCTCGCCGCACCGGTGGACCGCGCGCTGGTGCTCCAGCGGGGCGGCGCGAAGGTGGAGACCCCGCTGGGCGAGGCGGTCCGCTACCGGCTGGAGGGCGCCCCGGAGGGGGGCACCCTGGTGACGCTGGAGCAGACGGAGGATCACCGCCTCGTCGTCTCCTCCGCCGGGCTCGAGGGCAACGCCCGGATCGTGCTGGCCACCGACCGGCAGTTTGCCGTCTGGTCGGTGAGGGTGGAGGGCGAGGCGCTGCTGCCGAGCCCCGAGGCCGAGGCCGCGGCCCGGGCCGCCTGCCCGGACCTCGAGCTCGACGCCGCTCGCCTCTCGGCCTCGGTGAAGGACGCCCCCTGCCTCGAGGCCCTCCTGCCCCTGACCGCCCTGCGCGAGGCCTCCGGCGTCCGCCTCTCCTGGAACGAGGCCGGCCTGCGCGCGCAGCTCTCCCGCTACGAGCAGGCCCTCGCCGCCCTCCCCGACGCCGCCTCCCTGCGGCTGCGCTACGTCGGCGCCGAGCTGCGGGTGGAGGGCGTGCTCACGAACGCCGCCTCCCTCGACGCCCTGCGCCTCGCGCTCTTCGACGCCAGCGCGGGGCCGCTGCGCCTGGATCTCTCGAAGCTCGAGCTGGCCCGCTGACCTTCAGCGGCGCCGGCGACCGAAGAGCGCGAGGCCGAGGAGGAAGAGGAGCCCCAGGGCTCCGCCGGGCGTGGTCCCCGCCGGGCTGCTGCAGCTGCAGCCGCCCTCGCCGGCGTTCGGATCGCCGTCGATCGGGGTGCCCGCCTCGACGATGTTCACCAGGCCCAGGCCGATGGCGATCTCGGTGCCGGTGGTGACGGTGACGTCCCGCGGGCCCAGCTCGGCGAGGGGCGAGGCCCGCACCCGGGCCCGCAGCTCCTCGGCGCTCACCACGGTGAGCTCGGCGATGGCGGTGCCCTCTCCGAAGTCGACGATCGAGAGGTCGGCGTCGAAGGAGGTGCGGTCGCCCAGGAGGGTCACCTCCACCGTCTCGCCCTGCGGGATCGAGGCGGGGGTGGCGGTGAGGATGCTCGCCCGCCCCTCGACCCGGAAGCCGTCGGCGGCGACGAGATCGCCGGCGTCGCTGGTGCGCACGATGACGTCGCGCGGCCCGGCCGCGGCGGTGAGGTCGACGATGAGGTTGGCGGTGATCGAGCGCAGGTCGGCGGCGAGCTGCAGGCCGCCGACCGTGATCCCCGGCCCGAAGTCCAGGGCGTCGCTGGTGCCCGCGATGAGGGCCCCGGAGATGACCACCGTGACCACCAGGCCCTCGCCCTGGACGGCGTGGTCCGGGAAGATCGCGTCGATCTGCGCCTTGGGCAGGACATCGAAGAGGCCGAAGCCCTGCGCGGTCTGGCCCTGGGTGATCACGGTGACGTCCCGCAGCCCCAGCCGCGCCAGGGGCTCGATGGTGAGGGTGGCGGTGCAGGTGGTGGCGGCCGGGCAGGCCACGTTGCTGACGGTGATGCCGTCACCGAAGACGGCGCCGCTGCCCGAGCCCCAGCTCGTGTTCACGCCGGTGAGGGTCACGTCCACCACGTCCTCGCGGCGGGCGGACGCCGGGCTCACCGACGCGACCCGGGAGAGGGCGTTGACGGTGAAGCCGTCGGCGAGGGTCAGGGTCTGGCCGCCGGTGGTCACGACCACGTCGCGCAGCCCCGGGGGGGCGTCGAGATCGAGGTTGACCTCGGCGACGAAGCGCAGGGTGCCGGCGACGCTCAGGTTCGAGACGTTGGCGCCGGCGCCCAGATCCAGGGTGACGTCTCCCTCGACGAAGCTGGTCCCCTGGCCCTCGACCTCGATGATCACCAGGTCGCCCTGCACGCCGCTGGCGGGGGTGATCCGCCGCAGGCGCGGCTGCAGGAGGACGGTGAAGGCGTCCAGGGCGATGGCCTGCTCCCCGCCGGTGGTCACGGTCACGTCACGCAGGCCGGGCGCGGCCTTTCCGCTCACGGCGATGCTGGCGGTGAGCACCGTCGCGGAGGTGACGGTCACCGTGGTCACCCCGATCCCGGGGCCGAAGTCGACCGCGGTGATCCCGGGGGCGAAGTGGGTCGCGAGCCCGACGACGGCCACGTCGAGGACGTCACCGGTGGCGGCGGCGTCCGGCGTGACGCTGATGATCTCGGGCGCCTGGATCACCTCGAAGAGGCCGGCGCCCGCGGCGATCTCGGTGCCGGTGAAGACGGTCACGTCCCGCACCCCCGGGGGGGCGTCGATGGCGATGGCCAGCTCGACGGTGAGCGCGGTCGGCCCGGCGGCGCTCTGGCCGACCACCGCCACGCCGGTGCCGAAGCTGGCGAAGGAGCCGGCGTCGAAGCTGGTGTTCACGCCGCCGAGGTCCACCGAGAGGCGCGTGCCCTGGACGCCGCTGCCCGGGCTCACGCTGCTCACGTAGGGCAGCGGATCCACCGTGAAGAGGGCGGTGCCCACCGCCACGGTGCCGCCGGTGTCGACCACCACGTCCCGGCTGCCGAGGGCGGCCGCCGGATCCACGACGAGGTCGGCGGTGAGGCGGCTGGGCGAGGTGACCGAGAGATTGGAGACGGCGATCCCGGGTCCCAGGTCGAGGGTGCTCACGCCGCCGGTGAAGGCGGTGTTGGCGCCCATCACCTCGAGGGTGAGGCTCTGCCCCTGGGTCGCCCGGGGCGGGCTGACCGCGCTGATGTAGGCCAGGGCGGTCACCCGGAGCCCGCCGGTGGCCAGGGCGACCTCGCTGCCGGTCGTGCAGAGGACGTCGCGCAGCCCCAGGGGCGCGTTGCCCGCCACGTCGAGGGTGAGGGTGAGGGAGGTCGGGCTCGTCACCGAGACGTTGGAGACCGACAGCCCGAGGTCGGAGAAGGAGACCGTGGTGGTCGCGTCCCAGCTCGTGTACTCGCCCGTGAGCGCCAGGGAGAGGCCGCTGGCCCCCTGCTGCACGCTGGCCGGGGTGATGCCGGTGACCCGCGGGCGGCCGACGACCTCGAAGGCGCTCGGGAGCCCGGCGAGCTCGGTGCCGGTCGTCACCGCGACGTCCCGGCTGCCCGGGCTCGCGGCCGGATCGATGGCGATCTGGGCCACCGCGGAGGCGGGCCCGTTCACGGTGAGCGAGCGGACGGTGACCCCCGCGCCGAAGCTGGCGGTGGAGATGCCGGCCAGCCAGCTGGTGTTGATCCCCTCGAGGGTGACGTAGAGGGTGTCGCCCTGGAAGGCGGTGGCCGGGGTGACGGTGACGATCGCCGGCCGGGGCAGCACCTCGAAGACGGGCGCGGCGCTGGGCGCCACCTCGGCGCCGGTGGTGACCGTGACGCCCCGCGGCCCGAGGGTGGCGAAGGGGCCGATGTCGAGGGTGGCGGTGAGGGTGGTCGCGCCGAGCGCCGAGACGTTCGAGACCGTGATGTCGGGACCGAAGTCGACCGAGGGCGCGGCCGCCAGGAAGTCGGTGTAGAGGCCGCTGAGCGTGACCCCCAGCGTCTGGCCCTGGTTGCCGGTGGCCGGGTTCACCGCCTCCACCCGCGGCAAGGGGCGGACCTCCAGCAGGCCGGTCCCCACCGCCGACTCGGAGAAGGCCGCGGTGGAGACCCGCACGTCCCAGAGACCCGGGGTCGCGTTGAGGAGGAAGGTGACGGTCACCTGCAGGCTGGTGAGGCTGGTGACGCTGATCGCCTCGATGGCGTAGCCGGTGCCGTCGCCGAGGAGCACCTGCGAGTCGCCGGCGGTGAAGTGGGTGTTCACGCCGGTGAGATCGAGCACCACCGAGGTGTCGCCCTGGAAGACGCTGGCCGGGCTGACCACCGTGAGCAGGGGCAAGGGCAGGGTCACCCGGAAGCCGCCGGGCAAGGTCCCCTGGTAGCCGCCGGGGTTGGTCACCCGGACGTCGCGCAGGGAGACGGGCGCGGTGGGGTCGATGTCGATCACGACCTCGATCTGGTTCTCCGAGATCACGGTGGTGGACCAGTAGGTGATGCCCGCGTCGGTGATGGTCACCGTGGCGGTGGGGGCGAAGTTGCGCCCGTCGATGGTGAGGGTGACCCCGGTGGTCCCCTGCTCGGCGGAGGGCGGGCTGACCGAGGTGAGGATGGGGATGGCCTGGAGGCCGCCGGTCTCGGGGCCCTCGCCCAGGTCGCTCACCTGCGCGGTGGGCAGGCGGTCGGATGTCTCGAAGGCCTCGACGAAGCGCTCGTTGAGCGCCCCGCCCTGCTCGTCGCCCTGATCGGCCCGCTCGACCCGGTAGACGCTCTCCCCGGTGGCGGGCGCGTAGGGCAGCGCGTGGGTCAGGTCCGAGGCCGGCGGCTGGCTGCCCCAGGCCACGGCGTCCACCAGGAGCCCCACCTCGTCCCGCAGGTAGACGCGGCCGCCGCTGTCGAGGAGCTCGAAGCTCCCTGCGCTCTCCACCACCGGCCAGGCGGTGGTCGCCCCGGGGGCGATGGCGAAGTCGGGATCGACCCCGTGGGTGCTGCGGAAGAGATCGGCGTCCCGGGCCAGGACCACCGAGGCCGCCGGGACGAAGATCAGATCGGGCTGCCCGGCCACCGGATCGGGCAGGGTGAGGGTGGCGGTGCCGTCGGAGAGGGTCCAGCCGTCGAGGGAGACGAAGGTGCCGGTGGGGTTGAAGAGCTCCAGCCACTCCCCGGCGGTGCCGCCGCCGGTGGGCGCGGGCAGCAGCTCGGAGATCACGACCTCGGTGGCCGGCACGATCGCGTGCGCGGTCACGGTGAAGGCCGCGGCCACCGTGTCGCCGTAGCCGCTCGGCTGGCTGACCGTGACGTCCCGGGCGCCCGGGGTGGCCGAGGGGCGCAGGTCGATCACGACCCGGATCGCCTCGGAGGAGACCCACTGGGACTGCCGGACCAGGATGCCGGTGCCGCCGAAGGAGACGGTCGCGCCCGGCTCGAAGGCCTCACCCTGCACGATCAGCTCGACGCCGCCGGTGCCGGCCGCCGCCGAGGAGACGGTGAGGGCGCTGATGTAGGGGAAGCGGATCAGCCCGCCGGTGGTCGGGCCGGCGTGGGCGTAGAGGGAGATGTCCGGATCGCAGTTGCTCACGCCGGCGGTGAAGGTCGCCGTGCGGACGTGGGTCCACAGCCCGCCGGAGGAGGTGCCGTCGTGGGCATCGGCGACGTCGAGGGGCAGCACCTCGCTGACCTCTCCGGCGGGCTCGTCGCCCTCCTGCGCCGGATCGGTCCGGATGGCGCTCTTGAAGGCCGCGGAGGTGGAGAGCAGCGGCGTCTGCAGCGCGTTGCTGTCGGTCCCGCAGGGTGAGCTGCTGCTGGACTTCTGGCAGCCCCAGCCGACGGCGTCGACGACGGTGCCGGTCCCGTCGCGCAGGATCACCTGATCGTCGGTATTGGAGAGCAGGAAGGCCTGGGTCGTCTGGGGCTCGAGGCCCGCCGCCGTGCTCGCGCCGACGATCATGGCGAAGTCGGGCTGGAAGCAGTGGTTGGCGGCGAAGGTGCTCGCGCGCTGGGCGAGGACCACCGACCCGCCGGGCATGATCCCGAAGTTCGGGCCCAGGTGGGTGGAGACGATCTTGAGCATCCCCTCGTTGTCGCCGTCGTCGATCGTCCAGCCGTCGATGACCACGGCGGAGGCCGTGGGGTTGTGGAGCTCGATCCACTCGTTGTCGTTGCTGTCGTTGTAGAAGACCTCGGAGATCACCACGCCGTCCGCCGGCTTGGCCGCCAGCGCGGGCAGGAGGTAGGTCAGGGCGAGGCTGGCCACGAGTAGGGCTCGGATCGGCTGCATGGGCTTCTTCCCTCCGGGACGCCGGACCCCGGCTCCGCTGGCCGATCGGGCGCCCCGTTCCAAGCTATCAACGTCCCCTCAGTCTGTCCCCCGATCCGCGACCTTACGAGCACGGGGACGCGCCGGGGGAATCCTTTCGGGTAAGCTGACGCTCCGACCCCGGGAAACACCAAGACGATGAAGAAGCTCACACCGGACCAGTGGATGGGAGTCATCCTCGCCCTGATGGCAGTGGGCATCCTCGCCCTCTCGGTCCTCGACATGCGGGGCGGCAGCGCCGCGGGCCTGCGGGTGGCCGAGGGCGAGCCGATGCTGGCCCTCGAGGGACCGGACCTCGAGGGCGAGACCCTCCGCTTCGCCGCCGGCGACAGCGGGGGCAAGGTCCTGCTGATCGACTTCTGGGCCACCTGGTGTCCCCCCTGCGTCGCCGAGATGCCGATCCTGGCCTCCATCCACCGGGAGCTGCAGGCCGAGGGGGTCGAGGTGATCGCCGTGAACGCCGACACCGCCGGCGGCCGGGAGGGCCAGGCCCGGCTGGTGCGCGGGTTCCTGAAGCAGCAGCAGATCGATCTGCCCGTCCTCCTCGACGACGGCCGCAACCAGGCCGTCTACGGGATCCGCTCCTTCCCGACCCTCATCGTCGTGGGGGTGGACGGAAAGGTGAGCAAGATCTTCGGGGGGCTGACCTCGCGGGATCACCTGCTGAAGGCGATCGAGCGGGCGAAGATGCCGGCCAGCTGACGCGGATCGTCGACGTACACGTCCACGTCCACGTACACGGATTCTCCCTCGGGCCCAGGACCCATCCGTGCATCCCCAGGAAAGACCGTGGACGTGGAGGTGTACGTGAACGTGTACGGAGGTCAGCCCGGGATCAGCTGCAGCAGCTCGGAGGGCTGATGCAGGAGACGATCCGGCCCCGACACCTCGATCGCCCCCTCCTCGGCCAGACCCCAGGTCACCGCCACCGACTGGCAACCAGCGGCCTTCGCCACCTCCACGTCGATGGGCATATCCCCCACATAGATCGCCCTCCCCGGCTCGACCCCCATCCTCCCGAGCAGGTTCAGCAGCCCCACCGGATCGGGCTTGAGGGAGCCGGCGTCGTCGGGCCCCATCACGAAGCGGAAGGCCCCATCCCAGCCGAGCCCTTCGATGATCCGCCGGGCCATCTCGCCGGGCTTGTTGGTGAGCACCGCCAGCGGCACCGCCGCCGAGAGCTCCTCGACGACCTCCCTCAGCCCCTCGAAGGGGCGGGTGTGATCGAGGAGGTGCTCCAGATAGTGGGCGCGGAAGGCCCCGATCACCCGATCGAGGGAGGCCTCGTCCCAGTCGTTCTCGGGCATCAGGACCTTCACCAGGTGACGGGCGCCGTGGCCCACCGAGGCGATCACCGCGTCGAAGTCGGGGACGGGCAGCTCGAGCTCCTCGAAGGCCACCTGCACCGAGAGCGCCAGATCCTGGCGGCTGTCCACCAGGGTTCCATCGAGGTCGAAGAGGATCGCATCCACGCTCATGGGTCTGCTCTATACGCTCCTGGCCCCGGGGAGGTAGGGTCCCCTGGCTTTTTCGATCCCGTGGAGGAGGACCGACCATGTCGCTGCGAGCCGCACTGGAAGCCCAGATCCCTCACACCCTCGAGAACACCGAGCTGCCGGGCCTCGGCCCCGTCGAGCGCGGCAAGGTGCGGGACATCTACCGCAGGGACGATCAGCTGATCCTGGTCGCCTCGGATCGCCTCTCGGCCTTCGACCGGGTGCTGACGACGGTCCCCTTCAAGGGAGAGCTCCTCACCCGCACGGCGACCTACTGGTTCGAGCAGACCGCCGACATCGTCCCCAACCACATCGTGTCGATCCCCGATCCTTCGGTGATGGTCGTGCGGCGCTGCGAGCCGATCCCGGTCGAGATCATCGTCCGCGGCTACATCACCGGCTCCCTCTGGCGCGACTACCAGGACGGCAGCGCCGCGGCCTACGGCCTCGACTTCCCCGCCGATCTGCGCCGCGACCAGGCCTTCCCCGAGGCCATCCTCACCCCGACCACCAAGGCCGAGCGAGGGGAGCACGACCTGCCGATCTCCCGGGAGGAGATCCTCTCCCGCGGGCTGGTCGACGAGGCCCTCTACGCCGAGGCCGAGAGCGTGGCCCTGAAGCTCTTCGCCCGGGGCGTGGAGCTGGCGGCGAAGCGCGGGCTGATCCTGGTCGACACCAAGTACGAGTTCGGCCTCCTCGACGGCAAGGTCGTGCTGATGGACGAGATCCACACCCCCGACTCCAGCCGCTACTGGGTCGCGGAGGGCTACGCCGAGCGCTTCGAGGCCGGCGAGGCCCAGCAGATGCTGGACAAGGAGAACATCCGGCAGTGGCTGATCCAGACCCACGGCTACAAGGGGGACGGCCCGATCCCGGAGATCCCCGCCGAGGTGCGAGCGGACCTGGCCCAGAAGTACGTGACGGCCTACGAGACCCTCACCGGCCGGAGCTTCGACGCGAAGCCCGGCAACGTCCACGCGCGGATCGAGAAGAACCTCGCCGAGGCCGGCCTGCTCTAGCTCCTACTCGCCGAAGACGCGGGCGAAGATGTCGTCGACGTGCCCGAGCTGCCGCTCGAGGTCGAAGGCGGCCTCGATCTCCCGCTCGGAGAGGTACTCGAGGATCTCGGGGTCGGCCTGCACCGAGTCCAGCAGCGGCACGCCGCGATCCCACCAGGCCATGGCGTTGCGCTGCACCATGACGTAGGCCTCCTGACGCTTGAGCCCCTTCTTGGCCAGGGCGAGGAGGAGGGTCTGGGAGAAGACCATCCCGCCGGTGGACTCGAGGTTCTTCATCATCCGATCGGGGTGGACGACGAGGTCGCTCATCAGGCGCAGGAGGCGGTGGAGGGCGAAGTCGAGCACGATCGTCGCGTCGGGGGCGATGACCCGCTCGACCGAGGAGTGCGAGATGTCGCGCTGGTGCCAGAGGGCGACGTTCTCGAGGGCCGCGCCCGCGTAGGAGCGCAGGAGCCGCGCCAGCCCGGTGAGGTTCTCGGAGAGGATCGGGTTGCGCTTGTGGGGCATCGCCGAGGAGCCCTTCTGGCCCTTGCGGAAGGGCTCCTGGGCCTCGCCCACCTCGGTGCGCTGCAGGTGGCGAATCTCCACCGCGACCCGCTCGATGCTCGAGCCGATGCCGGCGAGGGCCGAGAAGAGCTCGGCGTGTCGATCGCGAGCCACGACCTGGGTGGCGGCGGGCTCACCGACCAGGCCCAGCTCGCGGCAGACGTGATCCTCCACCGCCGGAGAGAGGTGGGCGAAGGTGCCCACCGCGCCGCTGACCTTGCCCACGGCGATGTGGGCGCGCGCGCCCTTCAGGCGCATCCGGTGACGCCGGAACTCCTCGTAGAAGCCCGCCACCACCAGGCCGAAGGTGGTCGGCTCGGCGTGGATGCCATGCGAGCGCCCGATCATCGGCGTCATCCGGTGGGCCTTGGCCAGCCGCTCCAGGGCCTCGAGGACCAGATCGAGGTCGGCGAGGAGCAGGTCCGCCGCCCGGCAGAGCTGCACCGCGAACGCGGTGTCGAGGACGTCGGAGGAGGTCATGCCGAGGTGGAGCCAGCGGCTCTCCTCGCCGATCTGCTCCTCGACGTAGGTGAGGAAGGCGATGACGTCGTGGCGGGTCGTCTCCTCGATCTCGAAGATGCGGGCGACCGCGGCGTCGTCGAAGGTGGGGCGCCGCTCGACGCAGGCCCGGTAGTCCGCCTCGGGCACCTCACCCAGCCCCACCATGGCCTCGGTGGCCAGCCGCTCGACCTCGAACCACAGCTCGAAGCGGGCCGCGTCGGTCCAGAGCCTCTTCATCTCCTCGCGGGAGTAGCGCTCGATCATCTCGTCTCTCCTCTCCGGCTCACCCTAGGAGGCGCTCAGCCGAAGGACAGGGGGAGCCCCAGCTGGCCCCCCCGGGGAATCTCCAGGTCGACCCGCTCGCCGGGCGCACCTTGCCGGGCCACGGTCAGCGTGGGCCGCCCCCGCGCCCCGACCACCGAGCGGGCCGCCGAGAGGGCGTGCTCGGGCAGGTTGTTGGTCTCGGAGAGGTGGGCCAGGGTCACCTGCTGCAGGCCGGGGTGGAGGAGCCGGGCGAGGAGCGCGGCGCCCTCGGCGTTGGAGAGGTGCCCCAGGTCGCTGCGGATCCTGCGCTTGAGCGGCTCGGGGTAGGGGCCGTAGAGGAGCATCTCCTCGTCGTGGTTCATCTCCAGCACCAGCCCGGTGAGCCCGGAGAAGGCGCGGATCAACCCCTCGCTCGGCAGGCCGAGGTCGGTGATCACCCCGAGGGAGGCCCCGGCGACCTCGAGGCGCACGGCGAAGGAGCCGGGCGCGTCGTGGAGGGTGGGCACCGTCTGCACGGTCAGGTCACCCAGGGCGAAGCGCCCCTCGCGGGGGACCTCGACCAGCGAGGCCTCGGGAGGCGAGCCGGGCAGCCGGGCGAGAGTCTCGACCGTGCCGTGGATCCTCAGGCCGTGCTTGCGCGCGAGGACGGCGGCCCCCGCCACGTGATCGCCGTGGCCGTGGGTGCAGATCACGGCGCTCACCTCGGCGAGGGACTCCCCGATGGCCTCGAGGCGGCGGCGGATCGCGAGCGCCGAGAGGCCGCAGTCGACCAGCACGGCGGTGTCCCCCGCGCGCACCCAGGTGCAGTTCCCCTTCGAGCCCGAGGCCAGGACGGCATAGGCGATCGCCATGGCGCACTCTTGTAGCACGCCCCTCCGACCTTGGTTGGGGTCAGACCCTGACAATTGACACTTGGACTCGCGAGCACGCCCACGTCCCGACAAGTGTCAATTGTCGGGGTCTGACCCCATCACTCCCATCACTCGGCCCGCCCTACTGGGGCCTGGCGCAGCAGCGGAAGCCCAGGAAGTCGTCCTTGCTGTTGGGCTTGCGGTTGCCGCGGGTGGCGCAGCGGGTGTCCCAGTCGGGCCGGTTGGCCGCCCCGCCCTTGATCGTGCGGTAGGCCGCGCCGGTCTGGAAGGTCGAGGAGGTCCACTCGGCGGCGTTGCCGGCCATGTCGTAGACGCCATAGCCCGAGCGGCAGCGGCGGAAGGCGCCCGACTTCACGAGCTCACGGTCGTTGCCCTCGGCGTCCTCGGTGTTGCAGGCCTCGGCGTCGAAGCTGTTGCCGTAGGGGAAGCGGCGGCCCTGCGGACCCTTGCAGGCCTTCTCCCACTCCTCCTCGGTGCACAGACGCTTGCTGCGCCGCTCGCAGAGCTCCTTGGCCCTGAACCAGGAGACCGCGGTGCTCGGCTTCTGCCCGCCGTACTCGAAGCGATCGATGCAGAAGCCCACCACCTGCACCTGCTGGAGGGTCTTCTCGGCGAAGTTGCGCATGGGATCGTTGGCGGCCGAGCCGAAGGGGAAGCCCCCGCCCGGGACGTAGACCATGCCCTTGGGGCAGCGCGCGTCGTCGGCCTCGGCGGGAGGCTCGGCGGAGGCCACGAGGGGCCGGGCCGGGCTGATCGCCTCGTCGAGGGGCTCGGAGGTCTTCTCGGGGGGCGGATCCGGCTCGGGCCCCACCTTGCGCACGGGCATCTCGCGGTCGACGGTGTCGAAGGAGAAGGGCGAGCTGCTCCCACCGCTGGGGCTCCCACCGCTGGTGCTCCCGCCGCTGGGGCTCTCGCCGGTGCGGCGGGCGCGCTCGGCCTCCTGCCGGCGCCGCTCCTGCTCGATGATCTGAGCCATCTGGGCGTCCTGCTCGGCCTTCTTGCGGACGTCCTCGGCCTCCCGTGCCTCGGCCGCCCGGCGGCGCTCCTCGGCCTCGGCCTGCCGGCGCGCCTCGGCCTCGGCCCGGCGCTCGGCCTTCGCCGCCGCCGCGGCTTCCCGCCGCTCGCGGGCGGTCCGGCCCGCGCTCTCGCCGCCACCCCGCGAGGGCTCGGCCCGCATCCCGGGCCCCTCGTCGGCGTCGGCGCCCGGGACGGGGGCCAGGCGGGGCTCCACCGCGGGGGCCTCTGGCTTCTCCGGCGTCGGATCGGTCGCCAGCACCGCCCCGGAGCGGGCGGCGGGATCACTGAAGCCCGAGGGTCCCGTCTCGGGCAGCGCCGGCCCGGTGTCGGGCTCGTCGGCCGCGATCGGCTGCTTGGCCATCCCCGACCAGAGGGAGCGCCCCTGCTCGGTGAAGGCCACCAGGAGCCCCAGCCCGACGATCACGCCGACGGCGACCAGGGCCGGGGTCACCCAGCTCTTCTCCCGCTTGCGCGGGCCGATCGCCGCCGTCGAGGCGGTGGAGGGCCGGGCGCCGCGGGCGCCCGGGCGCGCCCCCGGGCGGGCCGGCGGGGGGCTGCCGATCTGGATCGGACCGGTCTGCTCGATGGGCGGCCCGAGGGAGCGGGCCTGGGGGTCGGTGTCGTTCGGGCCGGCCTCGGGGAGATCGTGGGCGGCGGCGAGCAGATCGTCGAGGACCGGGGGCGCGTCGACCGAGTCGTCCGAGAGCAGGGTCTCGATGGAGGCGGCCTTCGGCATCGTCGCCGGCTCGTCTCGGTCCTCGAGGGCCGCGGGGCCGCCCGCGGCGCGCTTCTGGAGGATCAGCTCCAGGCCGGGGGCGGCGGGCCGGGTCGCCGGCTCGGGGTAGGCCTGCCCCTCTCCGGTGGGCAGCTCCTCCTCGAGGATGTCCTCGTCCCCGAGGGCCTCCTCCTCGTCCATCGCCACCGGCGGCGCCTGCATGGTGGGCGCCGCGTCCTCCTCGTACTCGTCCTCTTCGTACTCGTCGTCCTCGTACTCGTCGTCCGAGAAGGCCTCGTCGTCGTCGAGGAGCTCCTCCTCGAGCACGTCGTCCTCACCGAGGAGCTCCTCCTCCTCGTCCGCCCCGCCCTGCTTGCGGCGGCGCGGGTCGGAGATGCCGCGGGAGCGGCCGAGCACGACCTCGTCGTCCTCGATCTCCTCGTCCTCGAGGGGCGGCGCCTCGGCGGGCATCCCCGCGGGGGTCTCGAGCCCGAAGGACTCCCGCCGGCGCCCGGGGGGCGGCTGGGGCATCTCCTTGGGCTCGGAGCCGTCGAGGGCCTCGAACTCACCGGTGTGGAGGACCTGCAGCTGGTCGCTGTCGACCCGCTCGGCCCGGGTCACCTGCGCCCGGAAGGCGCCCACGTGCTTGGGCGCCTGACCGTCGGCGGCCAGGGCCAGGTCGGTGAGCAGGTGGGGGATCTTCGAGTAGCGGTCGCGGGGCTTGTCCGCGGTCAGCCGCTTGAAGATGGAGGTGAAGGCGACGGGCACCTCGTCGTTCTCGACGTGCAGCTCGAGCCCCACCGTGGGGTCGTAGATGCGCCCGGTGAGCATCTCACCGAGGAGCACGCCGACGCTGTAGAAGTCGGCCGCCGGGGTCACCGGCTCGCCCGCCACGACCTCGGGGGCGAGGTAGCCCGCGTCCGCCCCCCGCACCTTCTGGGCCGCCACGAAGGGCACCCGCGGCACCATCAGCGCCTGGCGGAAGTCGGCGACCTTGAGCAGGTCGGGCAGGACGATGACGTTCGAGGGCCGCAGGTCGGTGTGGGCCACCGGCTGGCCGTCGGTGCCCCGCTGGTCGTGGGCGTAGTCGAGGGCGTCGAGGAGCTGGTGGAGGATCGGCTCGATCTCGCCGATGGGGAAGGTCCCCCCCTTGTCCACCCGCAGGTCGATGATCTTCCGGAGGGTCAGGCCCTCGAGGTACTGCGTCACCACGTAGGGGTGCGGCCCGTCGAAGCCCTCGTCGTAGAGGCGGATGACGTTCTTGTGGGAGAGCGCCCGGGCGATCCGCGCCTCGCGCTGGAAGATCTTCTTCTCCTCAGGGGCCTGGAGCAGCTTCGAGTTGAGGACCTTCACCGCGACCTGGACGTCCACCTCCCGGTCCCGGGCCCGGTAGACCACGCCCACCGGCCCCTCGCCGATGACGCTCTTGACCTCGTAGCGCCCGGCGATGAGGTCTCCGGGGCCGTAGGCCCCCGCGGCCAACGGCGCGCGCCGCGTCCGGCTGGTCATCCCGGAGCCCTTGCGCTGCTTCCCGCTCTTGGCGAACGCCTGCCCGCAGGTCCCGCACTCGGGGGAACCGTCGGGCACATGGCTGCCGCAGCGGTAACAGAGCAAGTCGCCGATCTCCGCGAAAAAAGGAAAGTTTCGAGTAGCCGGGAAGGCTAGCACCACTCTTCCGGCCTTATCAACGCACGGCCGGCCCGGACGATCTGTGCGATCGAAGGCTCCGGTGCGCGCGGATCAGTGCCCGGTGTGCCCGAAGCCCCCCTCCCCGCGCTCGGTCGCGTCGAGCGCCTCGACCTCCCGCAGGGTGGCGCGGGTCACCGGAGCGATGACCAGCTGGGCGATCCGCATCCCCCGCTCGAGGGTGATGGGCTCGCGGCCGGCGTTGAGCAGGATCACCTGCAACTCACCCCGATAGTCGGCGTCGATGGTCCCCGGGGCGTTGGGCACCAGCAGGCCCTGCTTGAGGGCCAGCCCCGAGCGGGGGCGGACCTGCCCCTCGTAGCCCGGCGGGATCGCCACCTTCAGGCCCGTGGGCACCAGGATCCGCTCTCCCGGGGCGAGCTGCCGGGGCTCCTCGAGGTCGGCCAGGAGGTCCATCCCGGCGCTCTGGGGGGTCTGGTAGGTCGGCAGGGGCAGGGGGGGCTGGCGGCCACCGGTCCGGGCGACCTCGACCACCACTCCGGGCGCGTCGGTCTTGTCAGGCATGCCGGCGGGTCTATCACAGCCCTCCTGCTGGATGTTATGGGACGTACCCTGAAGATTCCCCCAGACCCGCGCGAAACGAGGTCCACCATGCCCAAGCTCTTCCTCTCCTGCGCCCTGGCGCTCGGCCTGCTCCTCCCGGGAGCGGCACTGGCCGGGGACGACGAAGCCCTCCAGATCCCCTACGAGGCCTACGAGCTCGACAACGGCTTGCAGGTCATCCTCCACGAGGACCACCGCCTGCCCCTGGTCGCGGTGAACGTCTGGTACCACGTCGCCGCCTTCCACGAGGTGGCGGGCCGCTCCGGCTTCGCCCACCTCTTCGAGCACATGATGTTCCAGGGCAGCAAGCACGTCGGCGACGACCAGCACTTCAAGATCCTGGAGCGGATCGGCGCCACCGGGATGAACGGCACCACCAGCTTCGATCGCACCAACTACTTCGAGACCGTGCCGGCCCATCACCTCGAGACCGGCCTCTGGCTCGAGTCGGATCGCATGGGCTACCTGCTGCCCTCGATGGACGAGACCAAGCTGAAGAACCAGCAGGAGGTCGTGAAGAACGAGCGGCGCCAGTCCTACGAGACCCGCCCCTACGGCCTGGCCGAGGAGGCCCTCTGGAAGGCCCTCTTCCCGGCCCCCCACCCCTACAACGGCATGGTCATCGGCTCCATGGACGAACTGGCCGCCGCCACCCTGGAGGACGTCTCCGACTTCTTCCGCACCTGGTACGCCCCCAGCAACGCCACCCTGGTCCTGGCCGGTGACTTCGATCCGGCGCAGGCCAAGGCCCTCATCGAGAAGTACTTCGGCTCCTTCCCGAAGGTCCCGAAGCCCGAGGCGCCGGTGGTGGCCCCGGTCGCGATCGAGAAGGAGACCGTGATCGAGTTCGTCGAGCCCATCGCGCCCCTGCCCAAGGTCGAGATCGCCTGGCTCACCCCGAGCTTCTTCCAGCCCGGCGACGCCGAGGCCGACGTCCTCTCCAGCGTGCTCGCCACCGGCGAGAGCAGCCTGCTCCAGCGCCGCCTGGTCCGCGAGCTCCAGATCGCCCAGAGCGTGATGGCCTACCAGTACTCGATGGGCGCCCAGAGCACCTTCTTCATCGAGGCCGTCGCCCGCCCGGGCGTCGACGCGAAGCAGCTCCTCACCGAGATCGACAAGGTCCTCGAGGAGGTCCAGGGCGGCGCCGTCACCGCCGACCAGCTGCGCCGCGCGGTGAACCGCTACGAGACCCAGTTCTTCAGCCGCCTCCAGCAGCTCGGCGGCTTCGGAGGCCGGGCCGATCTGCTCCAGACCTACAACCACTTCCTCGCCGATCCCGGCTTCCTGCCCAAGGACATCGCCCGCTACCGGGCGGTCACCCCCGAGGCGGTCACCGCCTTCTCCAAGGACTACCTCGCCAAGAACAAGCGGGTGGTGCTCTTCGCGGTCCCGGCGGCCGCGGCCGCGCCCGAGGCGAACGCGACCGCCGCCGCCAAGGAGGCCAACTGATGCGTCTCTCCAGCAAGCTCCTCTCCCTCTCCCTGGGCCTCGCCCTCACCGCCTTCGGCGCCGCCTGCGGCGCCAAGCAGACCCCCGAGCCCGAGCTCCCGCCCCCGGTGGAGGAGGCCGTCGCCGAGCCCGAGCCCGCCCCGCCGCCCAGCGCGCCGGACGAGCCCTGGCGGGCCGAGCAGCCGAAGCCCGGTGAGCCGGCCAAGATCGTGCCGCCCACCTTCGAGTCGGCCAAGCTGAAGAACGGCCTGACCGTGATCCTGAGCCGGCGCGAGGGCCTGCCCCTGGTGGCCGTCCACCTCACCCAGCAGGTGGGCAGCGGCTCCGAGCCGGCGGCCAAGGCCGGCCTCGCCTACCTCACCTACGAGATGCTGCTGCAGGGCGCCGGCAAGCGCGACGCCCTCGCCCTCGCCGACGCCTTCGCGGACCTCGGCACGACGGCGACGCCCAGCGTCTCCGACGACGGCGGGACCGTCGGCCTCTCGGTGCTCAAGCGGAACCTCGGCGGCGCCCTGGCCCTCCTCTCGGACGTCATCCAGCGGCCCACCTTCCCGGCCAAGGAGTTCGAGCGCCAGAAGAAGGCGCGCCTGGCCGACCTGGCCCGGATGGCGGGCAACCCGCAGTACCTCTCCAAGGAGGCCACCGCCGAGGCCATCTTCGGCGCGCAGCACCCCTACGGACACCTCGCCATCGGCAAGACCGAGACGGTGGAAAAGCTGCAGCTCAAGGACGTGAAGGGCTTCGCCAAGGCCAACTTCGGCCCGAAGGCCGCCGCCCTCGTCTTCGCCGGTGACCTGACCCTCGAGGAGGCGAAGGCGCTGGCCCAGGAGCACTTCGGCAAGTGGAAGGGCAAGGGCCGCGCCTTCAAGGCCCCCAAGGCCCCGAAGGCCAGCCCCCGCACGGCCGTCACCGTGGTCCCCAAGGAGGGCCTCGGCCAGACCGTGATCACCATCGGCAAGCCGGGCCTCGCCGCCGGTCACCCCGACGAGTGGGCCCTGCGGATCGCCTCCTCGGTCTTCGGCGGGCTCTTCTCGAGCCGGCTGAACATGAACCTGCGCGAGGACAAGGGCTACACCTACGGTGCCCGCGCCTACGCCGACACCCGCCTGGGCGCCGGTCCGGTGATGGCCGCCTCCGCGGTGCGGGCCGACGTGACCGGCCCCTCGGTGAAGGAGTTCTTCGCCGAGCTCGAGGGCCTGGCCTCCCGCCCCATCGAGGAGAAGGAGTTCTCCGACGCGGTGGAGGGCGCCCGTCGCTCCCTGCCCGGCTGGTTCGAGTCCGTCGAGGCCCTCGCGGGCAGCGCCGACTCGCTCTTCCTCGAGCGCCAGCCCCTCGACCGCTACGGCCGGATGCTCGCCGCCTACGACACCCTCACCCTCGAGCAGGTGCGCGAGGTGGCGAAGAAGGTCTTCGTGCCGGGCGAGATGCAGATCATCCTCGTGGGTGATCCGACGATCATCGCCGAGCAGGTCGGCCCGCTGGGCCTCGGTGAGGTGCCGGCGGCGCCGGCCAAGGCCGAGCCCGAGGCCAAGAAGGCCGAGTAGCGCGAAGACCGTTCTCACGGGAGAAGCCGCCGGGGCCTCAGGCCGCGGCGGCTTTTCCTTTGGTTCCTTCCGCTCCTCACCGGCTGGCCTCCTCGGCCGGAGCCCGCGCCTTCGGGATGCCGCCCGCCGGCCGGCACCCCTAGGGTGCAGGCGCGAGGAGGCACCCCATGCGGGGAAGTTCGACCGACAGCAGCCCACGTCCCCGGCGCGCCGTCACGGGGCTGCTCGTGCTCCTGGGCACCCTCTCCTGCGGCGGGCCTCCCTACGCCATCGAGGAGACCCGCCTCCCCCTCGCCCTCGGGGATGGCACGGTCGATCTGGTGCGCTTCGACGCCGAGGCGGAGGGCCGCACCTTCCTGAACCTGCACGACGACGAGCAGACCTCGGTCGAGGCGGCGCTCGACCTCCTCGCCCGGGAAGGGGGGACGGTCTTCGAGCTCCAGCACGGGGGAGAGCGGAACCTCCGCTTCGCGCTGGCTGGCGCCGAGTACGTCTTCGATCCGAACCGGATGTTCTCGGACGGCGGCGCCATGGTCTCCCTCGCGGCGCTCGGCACCTCCACCCCCGAGGCCTTCGCGGCGGTCAGGGCCTTCGCGGACGAGGTCCTCGAGCAGTGGGACCTCGCCGGTCACGGCACCGTGATCGCGCTCCACAACAACGCGGGCGAGAGCTACCGGATCGACGTCTACCAGCCCGGCGGCGCCCACGAGGCGGACGCGGCCGAGGTCTTCGTCGGGAGCCGGCAGGCCTCCTCGGAGTTCTTCTTCGTCACGGACCCCGCCCTCTTCGAGGGCCTGCGTGCGCTGGACTTCAACGTGGTCCTCCAGGACAACGCGGGGGCCCCCGATGACGGCTCCCTCTCGATCCACTGCGCCCGCCAGGGCCTCCCCTACGCCAACTCCGAGGCCCTCCAGGGGCACCGCCCGGAGCAGCTCGAGATGCTCTCCGGACTCCAGGCGGTCCTCGAGGACCTAGGGCGCTGACCCGCTCACTCGAGGATCAGGAAGCGGTTGCTCTGGGCCTGGGCGACGTAGGCCTGCTCACCGTCCGGGCCGAAGGCCACGCCGCCGGGCAGGATGTCCAGCCGGAAGTACTGCTCGGCGCGCACGGGCTGCCCGGGCTCGAGGAGCGAGTACCCCACCCGGGCGAAGTCCCCCCAGAGGAAGGCGGACCCCCCGGGCGCCACGGTGAGGAACTGCGTGCCGGAGTGGACGACCGAGGACACCGTCTCCTCGAGCGAACCATCGAGCCCGGCCCGGAGCGCCACGTAGTCCTCACCGCTCTGGGTCGTGCCGAAGAGGATCAGGTCCCCGTCCAGCCACTCGGCCGCGTGGGCCATCCCGCGGCCCTCGTTGAATCGCGTCGGGTGGATCTCGGTGGGCGCGCCCCCGGGCGAGGCCAGGGCCTCGCTCTCCCAGAGCGCGAGGATCGGACCCTCCCAGCCGCTGCTCACCGCCAGCACCCTGCCGTCGTCCAGCACCTTCAGGAGCAGGACGCCGAAGTCGTTGCTGCCCTCGGGCTGGTGGGTGGCGAGCGGGGCGCCGGGCTGCTCGGGATCGACGGTGACGATCCCGCTGCGCTCGGCGAAGTGCACCAGGCCGGTGGGGCCGATGGCGAGATCATGGGGGTCCTCGCCGATCGCCCAGCTGCGCCGCTCGATCGAGGTGGGACCGAAGCTCAGCCGGTGCAGCCGCCACTCGGAGAGCACCCAGAGCGTGTTGGGCCCCTCGGCCACCACCTCTTCGGCCTCGTAGGAATCGAGGGGGTCCACGAGGGAGGGATCGACCCGGTAGCCGACGGCCTCGCTGGGATCCGAGAGGGAGACCAGGACGAGGGCCTCGGCCGCCAGCCAGCCCGGGCGCCCGACGTGCGACATGCGGGGCGTCTGGGGAATCACGAGGTAGCGCTCGTCGTGATACTCGAGCTGGTGCTGGAGGAGCGCGACCCCCCGGTCCGACCCGGTGTCGATGCCCAGATAGAGGGGCAGGCCCTGCCGGCCGAGCGAGCGCCCGTCCGACACCCGCAGCACCTCCAGGGTGTTGCTGGCCTCGTCGGCGACGTAGAGGCGGTCCATCGCGGCGTCGTAGGCGAGCTGAGAGGGGCGCACTCCGACCTGCTCGCTCCAGAGGACCTGGTAGCCCGTGGTGTCCAGGGCCACCACCCTCCCGGCCGAGGGGACGCTCGCGATCAACAGCCCGGGGTGGACCCCCGCGAAGGGCTCGATGTGGAGGAGGTCGGCCACGGCCCCCCGGATCATCAGGTCGGCGGGCTGCAGGGCAGTGTTCTGATCGGCGTCCAGGATGAGCAGCCGCCCGTCCCAGAGGTAGACCGCCACCCGCCCGTCGGCGCCCGAGCGCCAGGCGGTCATCGTGTCCGGCGCGTAGGTGAAGCTGGCGCCCGGATGAGCTCCGGTGGTGAGGTCGAGGACGTCGGTGCCCTGGAAGCTGGAGAGGAAGAGGGTCGTCTCGTCGACGATCTCCACGGCCGTCGGGGCGATGAGGCCGGTCCACGGCTGCAGGGTGTAGCTGCCGGTGGCGGGGTCGTAGAGCCCGACCCGGGCGAAGTGGTCCTGGTTGGTGATGTCCTCCTCGAAGACCCAGACCTGCAGGCCGGCGGCCGCCTCGATCGCGACGACCTGGGCGAAGCTCCAGCCGGTCTCCAGGGGGACGCTCTCCTCTCGCCGGCTGCCGTCGGTGGGATCCAGGGAGAAGAGCTGCTCCTGATCGCTGACCCAGATCCTCCCTCCGCCCACGGAGATGCTCGGCGGCCTCCAGCTGCCGTAGGCATCGACGATCAGGGGCCGCTCGCGCAGGCCGCTGCGCCAGAGGTCCGGCCCCGACACGAACTCGTTGAAGAGGCTGGAGTAGACGACGGGCTCCTGGTCGAAGACGAGGACGCGCCCGGGCCGGTGGAAGACGGCGTGCTCCCTGGCCACCGCCCCGCTGCGGAGCCGACCGCGACCGAGGAAGGTGAGGGAGTCGGCGCTCGGCGTGCTGGCGCCGGCCCGGGTCACCACGCTCACCGGACCGTCGATCAGGTCGGGGGGCACCCGGACCTGGAGGCGGCCCTCGGCGTCGAAGCCGTGGGCGGTCGCCGAACCGCCGGTGAAGCGCACCTCGTTGCCGGAGGCCTCCGGATCGAAGCCCTGGCCGGAGATCGTCAGGGTCGAGAAGGCGTAGGCCGCCGCGGGCGTGAAGCCCTCGAGGGTGGGCGCGTGCCCCGTGGCGTCGGCCGGGAGCGCGAAGTCCCGGCTGCAGGCCCCGATCAGGGACGAGAGGAGGAGCAGAGACGAGAGCAGGACCCCACCACGCGACGCGGTTCTCATCCCCCGAGACTAGACCAGAACGCACGCCTCCTGGTCACCTCTGGCCCGCCCTACTCCTCCCGGGCCGGCTCCATCGTCGGTGCCAGGCACGTGGGGCAGTAGCCCTCCTCCTCGCCGGTCAGGCCGCAGACGCGGCAGGTGAAGCGGGGAGGATCCCCGCTCTCCTGGGCCTCGGCCGCCTCACGCTCGGCCTTGCGGCGCTGCTCCTCGCGCCGGGCTGCGTTCGGATCGACCAGCTTCTTGAGGGTGTGGATGAAGGACACGTCCTCAAGGTAGCGACGCGAGCCGGGAGGGCAAGGTGCTCCGCCTCTAGCGGCGGTCCATCGTGCCCAGGCTGCCCTCGGGCAGGACGATCTCCGGGCCCGAGGCGGCGGCCACGCCTCCGGCGGCGCCGAGGGCGACCACCCCCACCGCGGCCCAGAACCACCAGCGCGCGATGATGGGCTTGCCGCCCCGATCGACGGGCGGCGGCTCGTCCGGCGGCGCGACCAGGGCCGCGTCGTCCGGGACGGCGCTCCCCTCCTCGGGCTCCGGGCGCTCCTCGCCCGCCGGCTTTCCCTCTTCGTCTCCCGAGAGATCGATCGCGTCGAAGCTGAAGCCCCCGCTCTCGGCCGGGGGCTCCTCGGCCGAGTCGTCGAGGGGCACCAGGTCGGGCAGCTCGAAGTCGTCGGCCGACTGCAGGGCCAGCACGAGGCGCCCGGGCGAGAGCGCCCGGGCCGCCGTCCGCCGGAAGGCGCGGGCGTCACGCTCGAGGAGCTGGGGCAGGAGGCCGGAGGCGCTCGGGCTGGGCTTCACCCCCGGTGGGCCCTCCGCCGCCTGCGCCGGCCCGGAGGCCGCGAGCACGAGGAGGGCGCAGAGCGCCAGTCGAAGACCGATCCCCCTGCAAGAGGGCACCACCCTGTCAGGTTCTAGCCGTCTCACCCCTCGACGGTAGCGCAGGGGAGACCACGGTGTCGATAGAGACCCGAACCCGTCGGCATTTCCGAGGAGAAGACGGAAACGAGAACGGGGACGGGAACGGGAACGGCCCTCGTGCCCGAGAGCCTCCCGTCACCGTCCCCGTCTTTCCCGGGGAGGAGGAAGGACTAGGCGCTGGCCTCCTCGGTCTTCGCCTCCTCCTCCTTCTCCTTCTTGGCGTCGTCGAGCGCCGCCCGGCGGGAGAGGCGGATCTTGCCGCCGCGGTCGATGGAGAGGACCTTCACCATCACCTCGTCACCCTCGTGCAGCACGTCCTCGACCTTCTCGATGCGCTTGTGGGCGATCTCGGAGATGTGGAGGAGGCCGTCGGTCCCCGGGAGGATCTCGACGAAGGCGCCGAAGTCCATGATCCGGCGGACGGTGCCCAGGTAGACCTTGTCGATCTCGGGCTCCTGGGTCAGCTCGCGCACGATCTTGATCGCAGCCTCGACGTCCTCGGCCACCGCGGAGGCGATCTTCACGGTGCCGTCGTCCTCGACGTTGATCTGGGTGTTGGTCCGGGCGCTGATGTCGCGGATGATCTTGCCGCCGGGGCCGATGACGTCCTTGATGCGCTCGACCTTGATCTTGATGGTCTCGATCCGGGGCGCCCAACGCGAGAGCTCGGGGCGAGGCGCGGCGAGGGTCTTGGCCATCTCCTTCAGGATGTGCAGCCGACCGTCCTTGGCCTGCATCAGGGCCTTGGCCATGATCTCGAAGGTCAGGCCCGGGCACTTGATGTCCATCTGGATGGCGGTGATGCCCTTCTCGGTACCGCAGACCTTGAAGTCCATGTCGCCGAGGTGGTCCTCGTCGCCGAGGATGTCGGAGAGCACGACCCAGTCGTCCCCCTCCATGATGAGGCCCATGGCGATGCCGGCCACCGGGGCCTTCAGGGGCACGCCGCAGTCCTGGAGCGCCAGGGTGCTGCCGCAGACCGTGGCCATCGAGGAGGAGCCGTTGGACTCCATGATCTCGGACACGAGCCGGATGGTGTAGGGGAAGGCGTCATCCGTGTTCGGCAGCAGGCCCTCGATGGCCCGCTGGGCCAGGGTGCCGTGGCCGATCTCGCGCCGGCTGGTGCCGCCGAGGCGCTTCACCTCGCCCACCGAGTAGGGGGGGAAGTTGTAGTGGAGCATGAAGTTCTTGAAGAACATGCCCGAGAGGCCCTCGATGCGCTGCTCGTCGCGCTCGGTGCCGAGGGTGCAGCTCACCCAGGCCTGGGTCTCGCCGCGGGTGAAGCAGGCGGAGCCGTGGTTGCGGGGCAGCATGCCCACCTCGCACCAGATCTCGCGGATGTCGGCCGGGCCGCGGCCGCCGATGCGCTTCTTGGTCTCCAGGATCTGCCGGCGCATGAAGCCGCTCTTGGCCTCGCCGAAGGCGGCCTTGTAGAAGGCGCGCTCCGCCTCCCACTTCTCCTCGCCGAGCTCCTCGGCGAAGGCGGCCATCAGCTCCTCCTTCACGGCGTCGAGGGCGGCGTAGCGAGCGTGCTTCTCGTTGACGCCGAAGGCCTCGGCCAGGCGGGGCGCGGCGCGCTCGACGACGGTGGCCTTGATGGCCTCGGGGATCTCGACCTTCTCGACGCTGCGCTTGGGCTTGCCGAGGTCGGCGATCATCTTCTCCTGCATCTCGATGAGGGGCAGGCAGGCGTCCTTGGCGGCCTCGAGGACCTTCACCATGGTGGCCTCGTCGACCTCCTTGGCGCCGCCCTCGACCATGAGGATGGCGTCCTTGGAGGCCGCCACGAAGACGTCGATGTCGCCCGTCTCACGCTGCTCGATCGTGGGGTTCACGATGAGCTCGCCGCCGTCGACCCGGCCGATGCGCACGCCGGCGATGGGGCCGTCGAAGGGGATGTCGCTGATGCAGAGGGCCGCCGAGGTGGCGGTCAGCGCGGTGGCGTCCGGGTCGTTCTCACCGTCGAAGGAGAAGACCTGGGGGATGACCTGGGTCTCGCAGCGCCAGTCCTCGTCGAAGAGGGGGCGGATCGAGCGGTCGATGATGCGGCAGAGCAGGGTCTCCCGCTCGGTGGGCCGCCCCTCCCGCCGGAAGAACGAGCCGGGGATCCGCCCGCCGCCGGCGAGCTTCTCCTCGTAGTTCACGGTCAGGGGGAGGAAGGGAAGGTCGCGGGACTCGGCCTGGGCGTTGGCGTTGACGAGCACGAGGGTCTCGCCGAACTGCGCCATCACGGAGCCGGCCGACTGCTTGGCGTAGCGGCCGGTGGAGAGGGTGAGCTCATGCGCGCCGACCTTGGCGCTGTAGGACTTGCCGGAAGGGCCAGCCATGGGGATCTCCTTTGCGGGCGCTCCCGTTCATCGGGAGGGAACCCACGTTCTTGGGGTACTGCGGATGACCCGGATCCCGACGGATGACCCCCTCTGACGACAGTGGCTGTCGCGTCGCGGGGTCGTGACGAGGAAGTGAATCAGTTCCTCTTCTTCGGTGGGCCCGAGGAGCTATCGCCCTCGAAGCCAACCGGAACAGAAACCGAAAGCGCTTCCTTGATGAGTCCCCACGACCGACACCCCCTCGAGACAGGGCTCCGAAGGACCGGGCCGGGACGGACTGAATGTATTTTGGCTTTTGCCTAGCGGCGGATGCCGAGGTCCTGGATCAGGCTGCGGTAGGCGTCCAGGTCGTTCCTCTTGAGGTAGTCGAGGAGGTGGCGCCGCTTGGAGACGAGCTTGAGCAGACCACGGCGAGAGTGGTGGTCGTGCTTGTGAGTCTTGAAGTGCTCGGTCAGGTAGGTGATCCGAGCGGAGAGGAGAGCGATCTGCACCTGCGGAGAGCCGGTGTCGCCGTCCTTCTGAGCGTACTTCGAGATGATCTCGGACTTCTGGGTCGGATGAAGCGCCATGATTTCCTCCAGGACTTCTGGGACTTGCCCACGGACCTGCGCTTCCTCTTTCGGGCGGGAGGCCCTCTTTCGGAAGGTCCGGGGTGCGGATGACTTGCAGGGGGCGGAGATCTACGGCCTCGGGAGCGGGAAGTCAATGGCGCTCCAGGGGCCTTAAACGGCTGAGCCCCGCCCGAAAGGAGGCGAGGCCCAGTTCCATCCCGTCGTCGCGAGGACTAGGGGATCATGATGTCGTGGCCGCGGACGGTCTTGCGACCGTTGGCCTCGGCGCGCTTCGCAGCCTGCTCCACGAGCCAGTTCACGTAGGCGTTGATCGCGTCGACGGCGTCCCCGCCCGTGTTGCATCCCGCCGCCTTGATGGCAGCCTTGATCTTGCTAGCGACGACCAGACTCTCGAGTTCCTTGGCCATGCGTGGCCTCCCTTCCGGCTTGATGGTGGAGGAAGCCGAATAGCGCTGGATCCGGCCGTACGTCAATCGTTCAAGGCAAAGAAAGGCCGAAGAGGCGGGCCGCCCCGGTCCCGGCCAGGGCCCGGCAGGCGGCCGGGGAGAGCCCGGCGCCCCGGGCCTGCTCCAGGGTCCGGCGCCCGGCCAGGAGGTCCGCCGGGCCGGCCCCGAGCCCGCTCCCGAGGCCCAGGGAGGCCGCCCCGAGGCGGGAGGAGAGGGCGGCCGCGGCCTCCGGGGCGAGGGCGTCCAGGACGCAGAAGAAGCCCAGAGAGTGCAAGATCTTGATGCTGGGGGCCGATCCGTGGAGGACCGCCACCCGCTCGGGGGGCAGGCCGCTCTCCCGCACCGCCTCCACCACCCCCGGGATGACCCGGGCCTGCTCCCGCAGCGGCAGGGCCAGCAGCACCGGCAGGCGCAGGGAGAGGGCCAGTTCCAGCTGGTAGAGGAGGACCCGCCGCCGGACGGCCTCGCTGGCACCCTCGCCGGGCTCTCCCGGGCCCACCGGCCCCAGGCCCAGCACCCCCCGACGGCCCAGGAACTCGGGGAGGCGCGAGAGGAGCCGCTCCCGCCCGGTCTCGGGGATCTGCCCCGGGCCGATCCCCAGGCAGAGCCCACCGGCGAGCCCCGCGGCCTCCAGGCGCTCGCTCCCGAGGGAGGCCGCCTGCTCCAGGCGCTCCTCCTGCGGCCGGGGCAGCTCCCCCCGCAGCGGGTCGCCCCAGCTCCCGACCACGGCCAGGGTCCCCAGGCGCTTCAGGGTCGTGAGATCCCGGGGGTCGGCGTGGCGCAGGTCGACCCGCAGGTCGACGATGGGCGTGGCTTCAGGCGCCGACCCGGGGCTCATCGACGATCCACTCCACCTCGACCGGGGTCCCGGCGGGCAGCGCTCGATCCGGCGGCGCGATCACGAAGCCCTCGCCCCCGGCGGCCCGGGCCGTCCGGTGGGAGGCCTGCCCGGAGAGCGGCTCCACCTGCAGCAGCCCCTCGGCGCTGCGGCCCCGGCACCGCACGAAGCTCACCTGGGCCCGGCCGCGGGCGCAGGGCGCCTCGGCCGTCAGGAGCGCTGGGGTGGTCTCCCGGAGGCTCTCGAGGCCCCGCAGGCGGCGCAGGAGGGGCCGCACCAGGAGGTAGAAGCCCACCAGGGCCGAGACCGGGTTGCCCGGGAGCCCGAAGACCGGGCGGCCGTCCAGGCGTCCGAAGAGGATGGGCTTGCCCGGCTTGGTGGCGACCTTCCAGAAGTCCTCCTCGAAGCCGGCCTCGAGGAGCACGCCCCGGACGTGGTCGTGGTCGCCCACGCTCACCCCGCCGCTGGAGAGGATCAGGTCGTGGCCCCGGGCCCGCTCGACGAGGCCGGCGATGGCCTCCGGCGTGTCCCGGGCGACCCCCAGGACCGAGGCCTCCGCGCCGGCCTGCCGGCAGGCGGCGGCGAGGGCCAGGCTGTTGGAGCTGACGATCTGGCCGGGGCCGGGCTCGCGATCCGCCTCCACCAGCTCGTCCCCGGAGGTGAAGATGGCCACCCGCGGGCGGCGGTGGACGAAGAAGAGGCTGCGGCCCTGGGAGAGCGCCGCCGAGAGCTCCAGCGGGCCGAGGTGGCTGCCGGCGGGCAGCAGGACCTCCCCCGCCTCGATCTCGTCGCCCCGGGGGCGGATGTTCTGGCCCACGCTGGCGGCCTGCCCCACCCGCACGCCTTGCGGGGCCGCCTCGCAGCGCTCCTGCATCACGACGGCGTCGGCGCCGGGGGGCAGGGGCGCCCCGGTGAAGATCCTCGCCGCGTGGCCCGGCGGCAGGGCCTCGAGGGCCTCGCCGGCCGGCGCGCCGGCGGCGATCTCCCGGGCCAGGGGCAGCAGGACCGGCGCCGCCTCGCTGGCCCCGGCGGTGTCCGCCGCTCTCAGGGCGTAGCCGTCCATGGCGGAGTTGTCGAAGGGCGGGAGGGTGCGGCGGGCCACCACGGGCTCGGAGAGGATCCGGCCGAGGGCAGCCTCGGGGCCGGCCTGCTCGCCGGGCAAGGGCGAGAGGCCCTCGAGGACGCGCTTCCGGGCTTCGGCGAGGCTGATCATGCCCCCCTTATTGCCCCCCCTCGGCGCCGGCGCAACGGCCCGATCTCCCACCCGCAGGATCGGGCCGGATCCGGGGCATCTGCGGGCCTTCCGTGGTATGAACGCGCATGGCCGAGCACAAGATCGACGAGGCGTTCCTCCACCGGCTGCCCAAGACCGACCTCCACTGTCACCTGGACGGCTCCCTGCGCCTCTCGACCATCATCGACGAGGCGCAACGGCGGGGGGTCGAGCTCCCGGCGACCAACGAGGAGGAGCTCCGGCGGGCCATCCACCTCGGAGAGACCTGCGACGATCTCGTCGACTACCTCAAGGCCTTCGACGTGACCCTGAGCGTCCTGCAGGACGCCGACGCCCTCGAGCGCGCCGCCTACGAGCTGGGCGTGGACTGCGCCGCCGAGAACGTGCGCTGGCTGGAGGTGCGCTACGCCCCGGTGCTGCATCAGCAGAAGGGACTGAAGCTCACCGCGATCGTCGAGGCCGTCCTCGCGGGGCTGCGCGCGGCCGAGCGCGAGGCAGGGATCCGCAGCGGCGTCATCATCTGCGGGATGCGCAACATCTCGCCGGCGGTCTCGCTGACCCTGGCCGAGCTGGCGGTGGCCTACAAGAACCAGGGCGTCCTGGGCTTCGACCTCGCCGGCGCCGAGCACAACTACCCGGCCAAGGACCACGTCCGGGCCTTCCAGCTCATCCTCAACAACAACGTCAACTGCACGGCCCACGCCGGCGAGGCCTTCGGCCCCGAGTCGATCCACCAGGCCATCCACTACTGCGGCGCCCACCGCATCGGCCACGGCACGCGCCTGCGCGAGGACGGCGACCTCCTCAACTACGTGGCCGACCACCGCATCCCCCTCGAGGTCTGCCTCTCCTCGAACGTGCAGACCCGGGCGGTGCCCCGGCTCGCGGCCCACCCCCTCCCCTTCTATCTGCACTACGGTCTGCGGGTGACCCTCAACACCGACAACCGCCTCATCACCGACACCACGGTCACCAAGGAGCTGCTCCTCGCCCACGAGGAGCTGGGCCTGGACATCGAGGACATCCGTAACATCGTCATCTCCGGCTTCAAGAGCGCCTTCCTCCCCTTCCACCAGCGCAAGGCGATGCTGCGGGAGGCGATGGCCGAGCTCGACGAGGTCTGCAAGGGCTTCTGCGACTAGGGAAGGACCTGGAGCGCTCGTGAGCGGCCACGTCGACCTCGTCTTCCTCTGGCACCTGCACCAGCCCGACTATCGGGATCCGGTGGGCGTGGGTGACATGGCGCTGCCCTGGGTGCGCCTGCACGCGACGCGGGCCTACACCGACCTGGCCGCGGTGCTGGAGGCCCACGAGGGGATCCGGGCGACGGTGAACCTCTCGAGCTCGCTGCTCTCCCAGCTCGACGATCTCTCCCGGGGCCTCTGCGGAGACCGCTTCCTCGATCTCTCCTGCCGCCCGGCCCAGGAGCTGGGGCTCCACGATCGGATGGAGATCCTCCAGTACTTCTTCATGGCGGACTGGGAGATCAGCATCCGCCCCCTGCCCCGCTACTGGGAGCTGCTCCACAAGCGGGGCCGCGACCTGCGGGCGGTGAACCTCGAGCGGGTCGCCGACGCCTTCTCCGTCGACGAGATGCGCGACCTGCAGGTCTTCTTCAACCTGGTCTGGATGGGCTTCACCGCCCGCGAGGCCGAGCCGGTGGTGAGGAACCTCCTCGCCAAGGGCGGCGGCTTCACCGAGGTCGAGAAGGACGTCCTCCTCGACGCGCAGATGCGCCTGGTGCAGGGGGTGATCCCCCGCTGGAAGGCGCTGGCCGAGTCCGGCCGGGTCGAGCTCACCTGCTCGCCGCTGAACCACCCCATCCTCCCCCTCCTGATCGATCCGGGCTCGCTGCGCGAGGCGAGCCCCCGGGCGCCGCTGCCCGCCGGCGAGGGCCGCCCCGGCGACGCCCTGGAGCAGCTGCGCCGCGCCCGGGAGCTCCACCTCCGGCTCTTCGGGGCCGAGCCGCGCGGCCTCTGGCCCTCGGAGGCCGCCCTCTCCGACGAGGTCTGCGCCCTGGCCTCCGAGGCCGGCTTCACCTGGCTGGGGAGCGACGAGCAGGTCTTCCTCTCGGCCACCCTCCCGGAGGACGCCGAGCCGAGCCGCACCGACATCCACTCCGTGTGGGCGCACACCGGCGGCGAGACCGACGCCGCGCCCCGCCTGCTCTTCCGCGATCGCCACCTCTCGGATCGGGTGGGCTTCACCTACGCCCACAACCCCCCCGACGAGTCGGTGCCCGACTTCATCGAGCACGCCCGCCACGTGGCCTCGGTGCACGGCAAGCTCGAGCCCGCCGTCCTCCTGGTGGCCCTCGACGGCGAGAACCCCTGGGAGCACTACCCCGACAGCGGCCAGGCCTTCCTCGAGTCGCTCCACGGGGCGCTCGAGGCCGCCCAGGTCGAGGGCTGGCTCTCCACCCGCACTGGCGAGGAGGTCTGCCGGGACCACAACCCGCGCATCCTGCACCACCTGGGCGCCGGCTCCTGGATCGAGGGCAAGCTGGAGATCTGGGCCGGCCACGCGGAGACCAACGCCGCCTGGGCGGCGCTCGACGCCGCGGCCCGGGCCCTCGAGGGGCGGCGGGAGACGATGGCGCCCGAGAACTTCGAGGAGGCCTACCAGCACCTGCTCATCGCGGAGGGCTCGGACTGGTTCTGGTGGTACGGCGACGACTTCCTCACCGAGACCCCCGAGATCTTCGACGAGCTCTTCCGGGCCCACCTCTCGGCCATCTACAAGCTCACCGGCGAGCAGACCCCCCGCGAGCTGCGCCACCCCCTCTCGGCGGCCGCCGAGGGCGCCTCCTCCCGGCAGGTGGTGCGCCAGCCCACCGGCCCCATCACCCCGATCATCGACGGCATCGCCGCCCCCCACGTCGACTGGTACGGCGCCGGCGCCTACCGGGCGCCGCCCCTGGCGGGCAGCATGTACCGGGCGACCCAGTGGGTGGACGTGATGTACTTCGGGGCCGACACCACCGAGCTCTACCTGCGCCTGGACGTCCGGGACCTCGAGGCCGCGGACCGCAGCGGGGTGCGGCTGGAGGTGCAGGTCCTCTCCGGCGACCGGGACGCCCGGGTGGCCTTCGTCCTCGAGCGGGGGACCCGCTGCCCCGGCCAACCGATCCAGGGCTGCGCCCGCGGTGGGGCCATGGGCCGGCTCTTCTTCGATGGTATAGTCGAGGCATCGCTACCCCTGGAGGGGCTGGGATTGGGTCCGGGACAGAAGGTGCTCTTCGCCGTCCACGTGTTGGCGGGCGGGGTGGAGCTGGAACGCCTTCCTCGCTACGGTCACCTGACCCTGGACCTCCCACGCCGGGGGCCGAGGTCGAGCGAGATCGCATGAAGAAAGTCCAGGAAACCAGGGTCACCCGCGTCTCGGAGATGAAGAACATCGACGCTCCGGGAGATGCGCACCTGGTGTGCATCTACGGACCCGACCTGGGCAAGAAGTGGCAGCTCAAGCCGGGCAACTTCTCGGTGGGGCGCGGCCCGCAGAACGACATCGTCCTCGACCTCGACAACGTCTCCCGCCGGCACTGCGAGTTCACCTCGGTGGCCGGCTCGGTCAGCGTCCGGGATCTGGGCTCGACCAACGGCACCTACCTCAACGACCTGGAGGTCACCGAGCACCTGCTCAACAACGGCGACCACGTGAAGGTGGGCGGCGCGATCTTCAAGTTCCTCGCGGGAGGCGACGTCGAGAGCCTCTACCACGAGGAGATCTACCGGATGACCATCATGGATGGTCTGACCCAGACCCACAACAAGCGCTACTTCCTCGAGTCCCTCGAGCGCGAGATGGCCCGCTGCGCTCGCTTCGCCCGCCCGCTGCACCTGATCATGATGGACATCGATCACTTCAAGGGAGTGAACGACGAGTACGGTCACATCGCCGGCGACTACGTGCTGCGCGAGTTCGCCAAGATCGTCCGGGAGCGGGTGCGCACCGAGGAGATCTTCGCCCGCTACGGGGGCGAGGAGTTCGCGCTGCTCGTCCCCGAGGCCCCCACCGAGAAGGTGGGCGCCTACGCCGAGAAGCTGCGGGCGCTCGTCGAGGAGCACCGCTTCGTCTTCGAGAACCGGGAGATCCCGGTGACCATCTCCATGGGCGTCGCCCAGATGCCCGGCAAGGGGGGCGACTCGCAGCACTTCATCCAGCTGGCGGACGACGAGCTCTACAACGCCAAGCGCTCGGGCCGGAACCGCGTCTGCGGCCTGGGCAAGAAGGCCGGCTAGGACGATGACCCTCTCCGGCCTCGACACCGATCTCGGCGACCTCACCCTCGAGGACCGGCTCGCGATGGGCGGGATGGCGGAGATCTTCACCGCCGCTCCCCACGATCCGGCCCAGTTCGGCGGCCAGTCGCGGGTGATCGTCAAGCGGCTGATGGCTCGCTTCCGGGCCGAGCCCGAGTTCGTGAAGCTCTTCACGACCGAGGCCAAGCTCTGCGTGAAGCTCAAGCACCCGCACATCGTGCGGACCTACCGGGCCTTCAAGAAGGACCTGGACTGGTACATGGTGCAGGAGTGGGTCGACGGCGGCAGCCTCGGCTTCGTCACCGGCCGGCTGAAGTCCGGCGGCCTGCGCATCCCCCCGGCGGGCACCGTGGCCGTGATGATCGGGCTGCTCAAGGCGCTGGGCTACGTGCACAAGGCCCGGCTCGGCGACCAGCACGTGCGCCTGGTCCACCGCGACGTGAACCCCGGCAACCTCCTCTGCTCGGTCGACGGTGAGGTGAAGCTGACCGACTTCGGCGTGGCCGAGGGCGAGGGCGTGGGCGCCGCGCGGGTCGAGGGTGTCCTGCGGGGCACCCCGGCCTACATGGCGCCCGAGCAGGTGGCCGGCGAGATGGTCGATCCGCGCACCGACCTCTTCTCGGCGGGGATCGTCATGTGGGAGCTGCTCACCGGGCGGGAGCTCTTCGCCGCCGAGAGCGACTTCGAGGTCCTGCGCAAGGTGAAGGAGCACGGCGCGGCGCCCCCGAGCGTCTACGCCGACATCCCCGAGAGCCTCGACGCGGTCTGCCTGAAGGCCCTGGAGAAGGACCCCGACGCCCGCTTCCAGTCCTCCACCGATTTCGGCCGGGCCCTGGTGAGCGCCGCCAAGGGGGCCGGGCTCGGCTCCGGCGACACGCAGGTCCTCGCCGCGGCGGTGCGCCACGCCCGGGAGCTCAAGCCCCGCCTCCCCGAGGTATGAGCGAGCCGGAGCGACGGCTCGTCCTCCCCGATGACGCCCGCGGCCGCCTCGACAGCCTGCTGGCCCGGCTGCTGCCGGAGGTCTCCCGCCGCCGCCTCAAGGCCGCCTTCAAGGCCGGCGCGGTGCGCCAGGGGGGCCGCCGGGCCGCGGCCAGCGATCCCGCCCGCCCGGGCGCCGAGGTGATCGTCGCCGGCCTGGGCGGCACCCCGCCCGCCGGGCTCGAGCTGGAGCTCGTCGGCGAGGCCGAGGGGCTGCTGGTGATCGAGAAGCCCGCCGGCATCCCCAGCGCCCCCTCCGCGACCGGCGGCGACCCCTCGGTGGCCGAGGCCATGCTGGCCCGCTACCCCGCCCTGGAGGGCGTCGGCGATCTGCCCGGCGCGCCGGGCCTCTGTCATCGCCTGGACCGCGAGACCTCCGGCCTCCTCCTCTTCTGCACCGACGCCGGCCTCTTCCCCGGGATCCGGGCCGCCTTCGAGCGCCGGGAGGTCGAGAAGCTCTACCTCGCGGTCGTGCAGGGCGAGCCCCCCGTCGAGGGCGGCTGCGAGCTGCCCCTGGGCCGCCGCAAGGGGCGCGCCCGCCGGGTCGAGGTCGACCTCGGCGACGAGGGCCGCGAGCTGGAGCGGAGCTGGCCGGCCCAGACCACCTTCCGGCGCCTCGAGCAGCGAGGCGCGCGCGCCCTGCTGGAGGTGCGGATCACCACCGGCGTGACCCACCAGATCCGGGCGCACCTCGCCCACCTGGGCTTCCCGGTGGTCGGTGATCCCCTCTACGGCGACGCCGGCGAGGCTCCCCGCCTCGGGCTGCACGCCTGGCGCCTGGCCCTCACCCATCCCCGCACGGGTGAGCGCCTCGAGTGGGAGAGCCCCCACCCGGAGGCCCTCCGCGCGCTCCTCTAGAGGAGCCGCTACTTCTTCTTGCCCCCGGTGAAGATGTCGAGGACGGCGGACATCACGCCCTCCTTCTCCTCGCCGGCGAGGATCTCGAGCTCACCGTCGTCGAGGCCGGTGTAGCCGCAGGCGAAGCAGCGATCGATCTCGACGTTGCGGAAGGTGAGCACGTCCATATTCTGCCCGCACTTGGGGCAGTGCATGTAGTGCAGCTCCTTGAGCTTCTGCTTCTCTTCTTCCTCGAGGCGATGGGCTCGCTCGAGGGCCAGCTTCTTGAGCTTCTCCGCCTCTTCCCGGGCGAAGTACTCCTGCTCGGAGCTCTGGGGCTTTCCGTCGGGCATCTATCTCTTCTCCTTTTCGGGGAGCTTCGGTTCAGTTGTTGGCGAGGTAGGTCTTGGCCACGTTGGACTCGGGGCCGTTCGGCAGCACGTCCAGGTACTTCTGGTAGTACTCCTTCGCCTTATCCGTCTTGTTCCGGTACTTGTAGGCCTCGGCCATGCCGATGAGGGCGTCGCCGTAGCGGGGGTTGTACTTGAGGGCCTGCTCGAAGGAGCTCTGCGCCGCCGCCCAGGCCCGCATCTCCAGATAGCATAGCCCCTGCCCGGTGTAGGGCTCGGCCCGGTCGGGCTTCAGATCGCGGGCCTTGCCGTAGAGGTCGAGGGCCTGCTCGATCTGCCCGCGATCCCGCAGGCGGAAGGCCTTGGCGAGGAGCCCGTCGAAGCCCAGCGGCTTGGGCTTGGCCTCCGGCTCGGGCTCCGGCTCGGGTTCGGGCTCCGGCTCCGGCTCGGGCTCCGGCGCCGGCTCGGGCGGCTCGAGGGTGGCCTCGATGCGGGCGGCCAGGCGCTGGCCCCGCTCGTGCCCGGGGCTCGCCTCGAGCACCTTCTTCGCGTGGACCTGCGCCTTCTGGGGCTCGCCCTGCTTCAGGTAGGCGACGGCCAGGTGGTAGCGGGCCCGCACCAGGCCGGCGTCGCGCTCCACCGCGCTCTGGAGGTGGCGGATCGCCGAGTCGAGGCTGGCGTCGTCACCCAGGAAGGCGAAGCCCTGAGCCCAGGCCAGGCCCGCGTCCTTGTCGGCGCCGGGCAGGGCCTTGGCCTGATCCATGAGGGGGCCGAGCTTGTCCGGGCTGCCCATGGCGGCGTAGTAGCCGGCCATCGCCCGCAGGGCGGGCAGGGAGCTGCCGTCGGCCTGCATGGCGGCCTTGGCGGCGGCGAAGGCCGCCTCGAGCTGCTTCTTCGACTCGGCGAGCTTCTCGGGATCGGGGGCCGGCGCGGCGGCCTCCTCGGGCGCGGGGGCGGCCTCGTCCTTCGCCGCGTCGCCGCCCGCGGGCGCCTCCTCCTTCGCGCCCTCCTCCTTCGCGGGCGCCGCCGCGTCCGCGACCGCCAGCTCGCGCAGGGCCACCCCCCAGGCCAGGTGCGCCTCGGCCAGCCCGGCCTTCGCCTCCACCGGCACCGAGTCGCCGGCCAGCTCGGCCGCCTTCTCGAACTGGGTCTTCGCCTCGGCGAAGCCCTTCAGGGTGTCGGAGGCCAGGGCCTTTCTGCCCGAGTCCAGGTGGGAGAGGACCAGCTCGTTCATCGCCGGGTCCCCGCCGAGGTTCTTCACCATCGTGAGGACCTCCTGGAACTTCGCCGGCGCCAGGAAGTAGAAGGCCCCCACCCCGCCGCCGATGAGCAGGAGGAGGATCACGATCCACTTGCCCGCTCCGCCGCTCTGGCGGAACTCGGCGAAGTCGTCGTCACCGGCCTCGTAGTCGTAGAAGGAGGCCTCGGCGCCGGCGGGCTCACCGAAGCTCGCCTCGGCCGCCGGTGCCACCGTGGCCATCGGGGAGGGGGCG